>JAIBAQ010000041.1 GCA_019695095.1 Candidatus Hydrogenedentota bacterium | reverse complement strand
GCTCTCAAGATACGCTTCGAATCATCCAGCGTCGCGGCTTAATCCGCCAGCACGCAAACCATTCGACCCGCGCCCTACGGCGCACGCCCTTCCCTCCTCTCCCCTCGGAGGGAAGGGCCGTTTTGTTCGTGGAGCACCTGAAAGACAACAGTCCGGCGCATCCTTGCTGTGGCGCGGTCTCCAATCAAACCACACTTCCTACATATATGCGCTGGCTTGTTGCACTCATTGAAGCGGTAGACATGGCGAGATGCCCAGCCTTTGCCTCGCGAAACGAGGGACTTGCGGGTTGCGAATAGCAAGAAAGTGCCGTGCAGTTGGAGACATCGCGGTCGTGGGGAGCGGCGCGGTCAAGACCTTGCCATACCAGAGAAAAGCTCCGCACTTGGATCTACCTGGATCATCTATGAGAGCCTTACAGGCGCGGCACTTAAAACCTCAAAGACTTAGGTCGTTTGTAAGTCCAGCATTTACACCCGAAGAGGTCCTATACTGGGGCTGAATTGGAATACGGACAGACTCAGAAACTGCCCTTTGTTTCCACGCTGGCCAAAGGCTAACCGTCTCGGTAGCCTCTCTTAACTGCCGTTCAAAAGCTGCACGTTCTTGGCTAGTTCGACCGCAGTCATTCTCAATGGGCGCTGGCATTTTGTATTCTCTCCCTCAGACTATTGAACTCTTTCACCGCTTCTCTTTCTCTATCTGCGTATGCAATGAAAGGAACTGAAACCCGCACTCTGGCCGTATTAACAGGCCATTCAAAGTCGTCACCGTCTTCTTGCTCTCTATCCAGAACAAGTCTGCCGTCTGATGTCTTCCTCTCAATCTCATAGCCAGCACTAAGCTTAAGGGAGAATAGATCAAAGAACTTGCGTGGTCCAACCCCCATGAAAGGCTCGAATACAACGTGCCCTTCATCTACTCCTTTTTCCACTCCCAATCGAATTGAGTCGTCATGGAATTCGGGAGCTTTGCTCTTGGCATAAGGCTCTACGTATACAACTCGCCTTATGCCAGCCGCTACGATGTGTTTTGCACAGTTGTGACAAGGAAAAGTTGTACAATAAAGTGTTCCCTGTCTAGCACTCACATTGTTGCGGGCGCAACATAAGAGTGCCTCCATTTCTGCATGGACAACTCTAAAGTACTCTGTAATGTCACTTAGGCGACTCTCGCTTATTACGCGTTCGAGGACTTCTGGCTTCACCCGGGGAGGTAACCCAAGTTGGTGTTCAAGAACATCGCTGAGATTTTGCTCGATTCGGTGCGCGATGTCCTTTGCGATACGTCGCTTCTCATTGGCGTTAGAATCCCCTTCACGAGTGTAATCGCGACTCCGAGGCTTATCAACTATTTTCTCTCGACTACTGCTATACTCAGGCCAGTAGAGGCCCCCTCCCGCTTTCGGAGCGTCATTTGCTCCAGTCGCAATTACTTCTTCGTCTTTCGCGATTACCGCACCCACTTGACGCGAGAGGTCCGCTGAGCGCAATGAAGCAGTGAAGGCCAAAAACATCGCGTATTCATCAAAAGTGGGTGTCTTGTAGGGATGTCCGAAGACTAGGTCTAGAATTCGACGAAGAGCAGCCTTTGTCTCTGACGGTTGTTCTCCAATGTAGACGAAGAAATCAGCCAAGTGAAATGTCTGACTAGTTCGCTGTCCGTGCTGCTCTTCTTCATGCGCGTCGCGTTCTATAAGTTTCTTAACATTGTCAGAGTCGATGTTCTGTTCGTCTTCCAGAAAGATTCGTTGTCTCTTATCACTTGAGAATATCCCTAATAGGTAGAAGGCATCCGAGTATATACGGCGCAAACACTTGACCTCGTCAGGATGTTTGAGTGAATTGACTATGTAAGCGAGTCTGGGATGGGATCCTTCGTTTGCCTCAATTCGCTTCTTCCTGCGTTCTGCTATGGTTGCTGCGACCCCCAGCGCCAGAATCGTACTCTCCTCCGCTCGCAACTCATCTCCTGCGCTCATGGCTGCCCAAGTGCGCTCAAACACGTCATTAGTTTTAGGAAGAGGCTTCAGATCATCGATGACACATCTCGAAACCCTGATTTCTTCAGCCTCATATCCGAAACCAGATAGACGGTTCTTCAGAGTCTCGTATATTAGTGGCCAATCAGTCCCCACAGCACCAACCAAACCAATTACAAGTTCTGGAAACTCAATTACTTCTTGAATACTCTGATAGCTTTCACTCTCCGTCGATGTCATTGGTGCCCCCTTATCACATTCTAGGTGCAGTCTGCCTCACGACGAATCAATGACGCACCCACATCTGAACAGTCTTACCTTGTGTTCCTCTTGGCATTACGGTGGAACCATCTCTGCCGAAGTAATACCCTGGAATTAGGCACACAAAGACTTTAAGAGCCAATAGCGCAAATCAGATGCATGTTACGAATTCTTTCAGGATCCTCAAACACAACCACTCTGCCCAGTTGTTTAACCATGCCATACCAATTCTGAACGGTGGTATCCTACAATTACACATGCTCTGTTGCAATCCCAGCGTGGCCGATCTAGGTACATAATGGAAGCGCGATAGCCGAAATCCCGCGACCGACTGAATTTCCCTACACAAAGCATGTCGCCAGAGACATCCCATCCGACTAATCGCCCTATCGCCTAATTGCCGCCCCAGCCAAGTGCAATTAGCCATGTTCTGGCAGAGTCTCCGGGATCGGTTTCTCCCATCGGTTGATAGCCTCTTTCCGCTGCTGCGCTCTCTGACCTCGCCATTCCCCGCAAACAGCGCCCCGAATCCCTGCGTCTTTGCGCCTCTGCGTGAAAGCGCATTCTTCCGGTGCTGCCTGCAAGTCCAGCAAAAGAAGAGCGACCCGGCGTGGCTAGCGCCGGGCCGCAGTATCAACCAAAATGCTGCTGATAGCAGCTTCTAGTGGTCTTTGCCCTTCTTCTTGCCTTTGCCGTGGCCGTTGTCGCCATCGGTGAACTGGTCTTCTTCCGTGGAACCCGTGAGCGCTTTCACGGACGATTCGCCGCCGGTAATGGCTTCCATGATGCGGTCGTAGTAGCCGGTGCCCACAAACTTCTGGTGGGTGGTGGCCATATACCCGCTGCCCTTCTCGTACTTGAACTCCTTCTCCTGGAACCGCGCGTATGCGCCCATGCCTTCGAGCTTGTACCGGCGGGCCAGATTGAACATGCCCAGGTTAAGGCTGTGGAAACCGGCGAGCGTGACGAACTGGAACTTGTAGCCCATCGCGCCAAGTTCGCGCTGGAAGTGCGCGATGGTGTCGTCGTCCAGGTTGCGCTTCCAATTGAACGAGGGAGAACAGTTGTAGCTGAGCAGCTTGCCGGGATACTTCGCGTGTATTCCTTCCGCGAACTTTTTCGCGTCCTTCAGGCACGGTGTAGAGGTCTCGCACCAAATCATGTCGCAATACGGCGCATAGGCAAGACCGCGCGCAATCGCCATATCCACGCCGCCTTTGATCGTATGGAAACCTTCCGAGGTCCGGTCACCCGTCAGGAAGGGTTTGTCGCGCTCGTCGATATCGCTCGTGAGCAGTTTGGCGCTATCGGCATCCGTGCGCGCAATGAGCACCGTCGGCACGCCGCACACGTCCGCCGCCAAGCGAGCGGCAACCAACTTCGTGATGAATTCCTGCGTGGGCACGAGCACCTTGCCGCCCATGTGACCGCATTTCTTCGCGGACGCCAACTGATCTTCAAAGTGAACGCCGGCCGCGCCCGCGTGGATCATCGCGCGCATGAGTTCGTAGGCGTTGAGGGGACCGCCAAACCCGGCTTCGGCATCAGCCACAATCGGGGCATACCAATAGGGACCATTCTTGCGTCCATCGAGCACCTGGATCTGATCCGCGCGGCGCAATGCATTGTTGATCTTGCGCACGACGGCGGGAACGCTGTTGCAGGGATAGAGACTCTGGTCGGGATACATCTCGTCGGCGAGGTTGGCGTCTGCCGCGACCTGCCAGCCACTAAGGTAGATGGCCTTCAACCCGGCTTCCACCTGCTGCACGGCTTGGTTGCCTGACATAGCGCCCAACGCCGGGATGAACTCTTCCGTGTTCAAAAGGTGCCATAGCCGTTCCGAGCCCATTAACGCGAACGTATGCTGAATCTGCACGGTGCCCCGGAACTTCAGTACGTCTTCCGCGGTGAAGGGCCGGACAACGCCTTTCCAGCGATCGTCCTTGGCCCAGCTCTCTTTCAGCGCCTTCAATTCCTGGGGATCGATATCGTGGCTGGAAACCCGCTCCTCGAGTTCCACAGCCATCTTTTCAATCGTCTTCATAGCTTTACAACCTCCCTCGGACTAATCTAGGTGTTCGTATGCCCGCAGCGTCAAAAACTCTTCCAAGTCGTCGTTGGATATGATCTCGTCGAAGAGGCGCGCGGCCAGATCGTACTTGCCCGAATCGAACCGCTTGTCGCCCACCTCGTCGCGTATCTTCTGCATTTCCTCGTGTTGCACCTGCCGGAACAACTCAAGCGTCACTTTACGGCCGTCGGCAAGGACGCCCTTCGCGTTGTGGACCCACTGCCAAACCTGAGCTCGCGAGATTTCCGCCGTGGCCGCATCTTCCATGAGGTTGTACAACGGCACGCACCCCGAACCGCGCAACCACGCCTCCATGTACTGAATGCCCACGCTGATGTTGGTGCGCAGACCCGCTTCGGTGATTTGTCCTTCCGGCATTTTCAGCAAGTCGGACTGCGTGATGTTCACGTCATCGCGCCGCTTGTGGATCTGGTTGGGCGTGGGCATCGCCGCGTTGAACTCGTCGAGGGCGACTTGAACAAGCCCAGGGTGCGCAACCCAGGTCCCGTCGTGGCCGTCGGTTGCCTCGCGGTGCTTGTCCGCGCGAACTTTCGCAATCGCCGCCTCATTGGCCACAGGATCGTTCTTGATGGGAATCTGCGCGGCCATCCCGCCGATCGCGTGTGCGCCGCGGCGGTGACACGTCTGGATCGCCAGCAAGGAATACGAATGCATGAAGTGCGTGGTCATCGTGACCTGCGCGCGATCCGGAAATACCCGATCGGGAAAGCTCCGGAACCGCTTTATACAACTGAAGATGTAGTCCCAGCGTCCGCAATTGAGACCGGCGGAATGCTCACGCAATTCCCAGAGGATCTCGTTCATCTCGAACGCGGCGGGGATGGTCTCGATAAGGACCGTTGCTTTGATCGTGCCTTGTGGAATGCCAATCCGTTCTTGCGCCTTCACGAAGACGTCGTTCCACAGACGCGCTTCGAGATGGCTCTCCATCTTCGGCAGGTAGAAGTACGGTCCCGTGCCGTTGGCGAGCTGATTCTTCGCATTGTGAAACAGGAACAGCGCGAAATCGAATATGCCGCCGGGAGCGGGCTTGCCGTCTATGTAGACATGCTTTTCCACGAGGTGCCAGCCGCGCGGCCGCACTAGCAACGTCGCGATAGTCTCGTTGAGCTTGTATGACTTCTCCGGAGTCTCGAACGTAATCGCGCGGTTCACGGCGTCGCGCATATTGATCTGGCCCTGAATCGTGCCCTCCCACGTGGGCGAGTGCGAGTCTTCGAAATCGGCCATGAAGACTTTCGCGCCGGAATTGAGGGCGTTGATCACCATCTTCCGGTCGACGGGCCCGGTGATCTCCACGCGCCGGTCCTGAAGGTCATCCGGGATGGGAGCGATGGTCCACTCGGAATCGCGGATCTCCTTCGTCTCAGGAAGGAAGTCCGGCAGCTTGCCTGCGTTGAATTCCGCTTGCCGTTCCATCCGGCGCTTCAGGAGTTGGAGCCGCCGTTCGTCGAACGCGCGCGCCAGTTCAGCGACAAATCGCAACGCGTCCGGGGTGAGGATTTCGGCAAACTCGTGAGGGACAGGGCCTCGGACGTCGATTCCCTCGGCCTTCAACGCACTCAATTCACGTGAATGGTCGATTGTTGTGTGCATAGTCCAGGACTTCCCTTGCATTGCTGTGTCGTCCGCTCGGAGACGCCCAGGACTCTCTCCGGCGACGGATGACTCCACATCTTTATATGGACATAGCCGGGTATAAGAGGCAGCATGAACGCCAAAAGACGATTCGTCAACAGGATTCTGCTCTCACGGGTTCGGCAGCCCAATAGCCTTGCATAGCGGGCGAGAACTTACCAGTAGGTAGACCATTAATCAATGCAATTCTTTCAATGATTAACATTGACTGAACTCATAGGGAGCCGGGCATCGGATTAGGGCAGGAGGATTTGATCCTTCTATCCTTCGAAGCGCCATAATAGAGCGTATCAATGGCATCGAGGGAGGGAGTTCGAATGCCACAGTCGTTGTTTCGCTACAAGCAAAACCGCCTCCAGCAGTTGCGCGGGTTCTACTACGCGGCGCGGCTGGGAAGCGTCTCTAAGGCGGCGGAAAAGATGTATTTGAGCCAGCCGTCGGTTTCGCTGCAGATTCAGGCCTTGGAACGTGAACTGGGGGCAAAGCTGTTCGAGCGGCGGGGGCCGAGAATGGACCTGACACCCGACGGACGCATTCTCCTGGACTTGGCGCAACCTCTGGTCGAAGGGATTGACTCGCTAGCCGAATCGTTCAGCGCACGGCGCGAGTCTGTAGACCGCGGGCGGGTGGACCTGGCGGCGGGCGGGTCAACCATCCTCTACGTGTTGCCCCGGTTCGTGGAGAAGTTCGTGAAGGCCTATCCGGGCATCGAACTGAAGATCCACAACGTGACGGGCAAAGAGGGTATGGCCCTTCTCCGCGAGGGAGAGGTCGAGTTTGCGGTGGGCCCGCTGCTGGAAGTGCCGGAAGACCTTTCGTTCTATCCCATCCTGTCGTACGACACGGTCCTGATTACCCGCTTGGACCACCCGCTTGCCACGAAGCGGCGCGTCACGTTGAAGGATATCAGCCAGCATCCGCTGATTTTGCCGCCTCGGCATCTCAGCACGTGGCGCATGGTCGAAGGCGTCTTCACGCAACATGGCCTGACCTACGAGGTCCGTCTGGAAGTCGGCGGCTGGGAAGTCATCAAGAAGTACGTTGAACTGGGCTTGGGCATCTCGATTGTCATGAGCATCTGCATCGCCGGGGACGAGAAACTGGCCGTAATCCCCGTAGAAAAGTACTTTCCCAAGCGGACCTATGGAGTCGTGCTCCGAAAAGGCAAAGTCCTGTCGACGCAAGCAAAACGGTTCATCGAAATCCTCGATCCGACCATTACGGGGTTGTAAGCGGCCACCGCTTGAGCGCGTTCGCCGGACAATCCTCCGTCGGGCATCCCTTACGGCGGGTACTATTTCCAGCGAGTCCCCAATTTCATGGGAAAGCGTTTTGACACGTATACCCACGGCTTTCTCGCGAGCGCATTTTCACTAAACGTCGGAAGGGTTCTGAATCGTAGCGGGCGAAAGCAAAAATGCGGTAGAATACGGTTGGTCCGCAAGGAAAACGCGCCCACGTCTTGGCGGCGAGTCAGCATGATTGCCCTTTGGTCAACCAAAGGTTTGCTTCCACAAGACCGCCTTGCTCAAGCACCCACGAAAACACCAATAAAATCGCCATTTTGACCATTGGTCAAATTTATCCTAGCACTGCCTTTCATGTGTCTGAACTCGTGTTGGACGCACTTGTACTCATTATTTCAGCCATTTATATAGAACACCGGCATGCCACCTTAATCTTTGATTCTCACCCCCTTGACGAATTTCGACTTATGGTCATATACTTTTTGCATGGGAGTCTTCATAAGCGAAAAACGGCGTGAAATTCTTGAAAGAGAAGAGCTCCTTCTGGATATTGCCCGGCGTATACTACTGAAAAGCGGGTATCACGGACTGACAATGGCCCGCATCGGTGAAGCCGCCGAATGTTCCAAGGGCACCGTTTATCAGCACTTCTCCTGCAAAGAAGACCTCATTGTCGCTTTGGCAACGCGCAGCGTGGATAAGCAGCGGACCATGGTGGAGCGCGCCGCCACCCTCCGGGGATGGGCCCGAGAACGTATGCTGGCCGTCGGCGAGGCCACCGTTCTCTTTGCGCGTTTGTATCAGGACGACACTCGAATCTTTCAGATCATGACCGGCGAAGCCATCCTTCAGAAGGCGTCGATGCGGTCCATTTCTCTTCTCAAAGCCTCGGCCCACCGCACTGTGGACGTCATGATAGGCATCGTGCGGGATGCCATCGCGCACGGGGATCTGACGCTCGACCCGAACACGAAGCCCGAGGACCTCGTTTATCCGCTTTGGGTGTTGGGCGACGGGCTCAAGGGGGCGGCGTGGAGTTGGATGAGCTACGAGGAAATCGGAGCGACCGACCCGTACGCGACCATCATCAAACACGGACTGATCCTCGCGGACGGCTATGGATGGAAGCCGCTGTCGAGCGAATGGGACCACACGGAGACGCTTCAGCGCGTTCGGCGCGAACTGTTCCCCGTTGAATCACGCAAGGTGTACGGGATGGCGAAAAAAGACACGGGCGCCGACGGGGAGTTGGCCAGCCCGCACGGCGACAACGAAAGGAGGGATTGACGGCACAACTCCAACTCACTTCAGGGGGAAGGCGAAGATCGCATCTTCGCCTGGAAGATGAATGTGCAAGTTTCGTCAACATAACAGGGAAATCGGAATCATGAAGAAACGTGGATTTACGCTGATAGAGCTGCTGGTGGTTATTGCCATCATCGGCATTCTGGCGGCGATCCTGCTGCCGGCTTTGGCCCGCGCCCGCGAAGCCGCCCGCCGCGCAAGCTGCCAGAACAACCTCAAGCAATTGGGCGTGATCTTCAAAATGTACGCCAACGAAGCAAAGGGCGAGAAGTTCCCGAGCATGCTCAAGTACGAACCGTTTGGGAATCCTCCGTGCGACGTTACTCGAGCAAACGGGTGGAATCAATTCTTCAACGGTCCGTCGGTATATCCGGAGTACATGACAGATGCCAACATCATCCTGTGCCCGTCGGACGCTGACGCCGAAGAACGCGCGGACCAGTATTGGCGGCAAGACGATGGATCTGTCGAGCCGTGCTACTTCTGGGAAGTGTCCTACACGTACTACGGTTGGGCCCTCATTCCGGCACAACTTCTTCTCGGTGATGGAAACACAAGCGACCAGAATTCCAGTTCTCCACCTTTCGACGGTGCCACATTGACGGCAATCGGTACCGTGTTCACGACTTCACAAGACGTGATGGACAACGAAGGTCCTGGAGCCGTTTTCGAAAGCGATATCGATGTCTCCGGCTCGGCCGATGGATCCATGACCGTTTATCGTCTTCGCGAAGGGATCGAGCGCTTCTTTATCAGCGACATCAACAATCCCGCCGCCAGCGCAAAGGCCCAGAGCGACCTCTGCGTGATGTGGGACACTTGCTGGACACCGTCCACGGGTTCAGAAAGCTACTTCAGCCACGTGCCGGGTGGCGGTAACGTGCTGTACATGGACGGCCATGTGTCGTTCCTCAAGTACCCGAGCGAATGGCCGGTCAGCAGGGCCTTCCCGGCGATGATGGATTTGATGAGCGCGACCATTGGGCCGTGATGGGATCTATTGAAGCGTAAGGCTGCAATAGCCTGAGGTTTGGGAGGTGCGCGGTGTAACAGCCGCGCACCTTTCTTATGTCCGTTGCGGCGCGTCGCTATCCCCGATTTCTCACGAACACACTTGAACCTCTCTCGTAACCAGAGTGTTTGCGAGAAATCCCTATTGCATAACCTCAGCGTCCTTCACGTGAGCGCTCTGCGTCGGCGCTCAATCGCGCCGGTGCAAATTGCGGACTATTGGCGAACGGTATAGGCGAGGTCGTCCACGTAGATGCGCTGGCCGTTGCCATCGATCCAAGGCGTGACAAAACCGAAACGATCGAATTCCGCGCCTTGCGCAAGGGCATCTGCGGGGATAGCCAAGCGAGTCGATGCATTGTCGAAGGTAATCACTATCGCACCGGACCCGTCCGATTCGGGCGTATATTCGAGCATCCACGTGTGGCTCTTCCCATCGGGATAGATCAGGTGTGTCGGCTCCATCTTGCCGACTCCTTCAGCGCCGTCTTCGGCGCGGTACAGCGGATACACAAAGAAACCCTGCGCGGATGGACCTTCCACGGCAAATCCCACGAAATCTTCGGGGATCGCCGATTGCTGCGACGGATTGACCCGGATGCTGCGTTCGCTGTGGAAGAAACCGAATATCGAGGTGCTGTCTGATATCCCGCGATGCAAAGCGATTTTGCCCGAGGCGCGCAACGGCTTGGCGAGCGTAAGCGCGTCGCACTTCGCGCCGTAGTACGCGAGCTTCTCGGGATACCGGCAATCGCCACGAAAGAAGAGTCCACCGATTTCACCGGGTCTGGACCCACCCGCGAAGTGCGTAGGCGTAAACCCGAAGTCGAACCGGGGCCGCACATCGGTGCTGAGGTACGTCTTGCGGTTATTGAGCGCATCCCACTTCGGGTCGGCGCTGAGGTCGATTCGCATGCCGTTGACGGTCAGGTCCGCCATCCAGAAACGTCCGCCGCCGTCGGCATGTTTGACGACATTCAGGAATCCGAAACGATTGACAGTCAGACCTTCGGCGCGATTCTCCGGCGCGATCTCCATGACGGCGGTGACATCGTTGAGCGTCGCGGTCAACGCACCCGCACCGTTGTTCGCCGCGGGATCGTAATCAAGCGACCACCGGTAAACAGCGTCGCCCGGATTCTCGATGGGATGTACCCGGTCGGCCTGCAAATCGACGCGCCCAATCACGGATGCCCCTGCGCGCCATTTCGATGTCGCATATTCGGTGTGCACGTGGAAGGTGTCGCCGCGCCCATTGATGCGAAACGCCAGCGAGTTTGGAGTGCGCCACTCGTTGATGGTGGCATTATTGAAGAATCCCAGGAGTACGTTGCCTCCCCCCTTCTCGACCTTCAAGACTCCGGCCGCGTGGAGCGGTGTATCCAGCGACGATTCAGGTATGGGCATGGCGTAGTACGCGGGAGTACCGTCGGGGAAGATTGCCCCGCCAATGGCGCCAGGTATGCCAAAGATGTTCTCTGCTGTGTATCCGAAATCCTGCGCGATCTGCCGAAGCTCGAACGCCTGCGAACGGTTGTTATGACCGTCCCACCCAGGATCGGCGTCGAAGGATGTGAAGACTTCCTCGCCGTGGGCCGTGCATGCTGCGAGAACGAACACAACCAAAGCCTTTGCTGTCTTTCGCATCGTGTGCTCTCCCTTTCCAAAAGAATAGGACGAATCAGTCGATCCCGACCGATCCGTCCTAGTGTTGTTAAATTGAACCGCTGCTTAACCTGCCGGTTCCAGCCGCAAATAATCCAGACCGAGCATATGCCTCGGGACCGCCTTCGCGTTAGCGCCCGTGATCTCAACCTTCAGCAGGTTTTCGCCCGCCTTGAGATCGAATACACCCAGGGATGTCTCCGGGGTGGAGACGACACCGTCGTTGTAGAAATCGATGGGGTCGCCAGCGGATTGCCCGTTCACGGACAACTTGGCGATGCCGTAGTCGACGGCCTTGGTAAATACGGCCAACAGCTTATAACGCCCGGCCTTCTCAACGGGGAACCCTATCGTAAGGGTGTCGCCCGGCTTGCCATCGGTCCACCAACCTTGCGCATCGCCACTCCATCCGTAACTGGCGGCGTCCTGCTTGCTCAGACTCCCGCCGGTGCGTTCGACCTCGCGAAGCGTCTCGCCTTCTATTGCTCCTTCCACCTTCTTGGGTACGGGAAGTGGCGGCGGCGCGATAACCTTGAGCGATATTGGGTCGATCGGCGCAAACGTATCGGTCGCGCCCGGCTTGGCGTACCAGAATGAAGTCTCCGCCATCGCGATGTCGCATTCGGCCCAATGCCAGACTTCGATGTCGAATTTGAAGTGCTTCGTAAAGGGGATGTCATCGATGATGTGGTAGCGGCTCACGCATGTCTGGCCGTAGTTGTCCGGGCCGTCGCAGCGAGGCTGGTTGTGGTATGCATGCACGAATGGCACGTTGAAGCACCAGGCATAGCCGTAGTAATCCTCCGTACCCGTGCCGAAGTGGCTGGGGAACGGCTCATTGTCGACGTAGATCTTCTCGTCGCCCTCACCCCACCACTGCTTGACGGGGTTGGTAATGTGAAGCATGCCGCCGACGAAGCGCCCCGCGCCGCTGGCGTCGAGGTAGTTCCAATCCTGACGGGGAAGCGTGTGAATGGGATGCTCGGTGCGCCACTTCGCATGGAAATACATGGACTTGTCGGACCACTTGTAGGTGCCGGTGAGGGTCTCGCCCTTGATCTTCACGGACGCGTTGGTGTGGTTGGTGATGCGGAATTCCGCGGACTTCTTGTAGGGCATGACCCAGTAGCTGTAGAGAGAGCCGTCGGCCATCACACCACACGGCAGCGATTCGAACTTGTTCAGTCCGGGCGCAGTGCCGAAGAAATCGCCCAGCGGCGCTTGCACACTCGGGGTTGTCTCGTCGTCGAAGCGAATCTCAAGAAGACAACCGCGCAACGCCGCTTCCATGTCGGCGGCATCCACCTTGGCACGGAAGGCGTAGACCGCGCGCGAACTGCCCTCGGCAAGTCCCTTTACCGTCGCGCCGGGGCCCATGTCATAGGCAAACTGATACGCCTTGGGCGACGCAGGCTCAACAAACTGCGACGGCTTCGCCAGAAAATCGGCGGCGTTCTGTACAAGCTGTTGCTGTTTCTTGGACAGTTTGCCGGGGTAGGTCTTAACCTTGGTGCCCTTCGCATACGTGCGGTAGTTGATGTGGTAATAGTAGTCAGACTTGCTCGTAGTCACGAGGCAATGCTTCGCGTACGGAATGGGAAGGTAGGTGTTCCATCCACGGGAGACCTCGTGGGAGATTGGCTTCAGAAAGGGCATGGGTCCAGAGCCACCGAGCATTTCCGTGAGGCGCATCTCGATGGCGGGCTTCTTCGAGCCATCAAGGTACACGCGAACGGTCCCGGCATCGGCGGGATTCGCCGACCACACGCGGACGATGGCGCCGGGGCCTTCCGCGTCCATGATGACAAACTCTTCGCGGCCATCGATGGTTTCTTTGCGCAGGTATTGGCCACGGTCACCGTTTGCGAACCAGTCTTCGTCCGTCAAGACGCTGGGGTTCTTCGACCGGCGGTCATACGACGAGAACTGTTTCGTGACATACGCCGGAGAGGGCGTCTCGCTTAACCGTTCGAGATTGGTCAGTTCCCCGACCAGCGACTCAAACGTGACCGCGCCCGCGAACGCAGGAACGGCTCCCATACACACGGCCATAGCCGCGATAATCCAAAGAACACGCTTCATTTGCCCCGTCCTCCCTCAAGTTGTCGATGCGTCGCCATTGATTCCCCCCAACCGTGGCGAGTCGCTTTATACCACACGCCTGAGGGATACGGAAATCACGAAAGAACGGCCAGAGGCGGTGGGCGGTTACGTCGCACATCTCGAGGGAAGGAAGTTGACCACGAATCACACAAATCACACGAACGGGAAAGGGAAGAACGCAGTCGCGTGCGTCCGCTTCGGCGCAGCCCTCGATTTGCTCTTGTTGGAATTCGTGTAGTTGGTTTGGATCGTGTTTTCCTTCTGGGGGGTACCCCCACCTGATTTTGACGGGGCAAGGGGGTGTCCCGGGAAAATGAGCACACTCGCGCAGAAACACAGTGCCGGAGAGAGCAAGCAACGGTGGACATGGCTCTGGCCCTCGTATAGTACGCCTCATATATTTGCGCGAGTTCGTTGCACTGGGGAAGCGTCCAGGAAGGTACGAAAGGGAGGCCGGGGCAGACACTGTGGCAACGTGTGGCAGGCATCTTGCCTGCCTCTTTGGATGTATGACCGCACTTGGAAAGACGCAGGTAAGATGCCTGCCACACGTTCAAAACGGTCTTTCCTCTCGTTAGCGCCCGATCTCTGTCGACACACTGGTCGGCAGCCGAGGGCGGCTGCCCCACGAGTCCCGAGAGCGGGCAGACGACTGCGAAATACACGAATTGCTCGAATAAGAGAAAGAAAGAACGCGGAAGCGGTCTGCGCTTTTCGGCGCCGGGGCGTGGCTGGGTTGAGTCCACTACGATTACACAGAAGGTGCGCAATAGATGCGGGGGACAGATAGAAGTTGACTCGGGCGGGTGCATTTGGTAGGCTCTTTTGTTGCCGGAAGCGAGTCTCCGGGGATTCGTTTGAGGGATGACCGCCCGTCCCCTTCCATTCCGCAGCGTAGGCGCCATTTTTGGATACCGCAAGCCGGATCCGTATGAGGGGAGGTTGATTCTGCGTGACGAAAGTGCGCGTCAAGCCCGATGAGCCGTTTGAAAAGGCCCTGCGTCGCTTCAAGAAGAAGTGCAACAAAGAGGGTCTCATGCAGCGGCTGAAAGAAATGAAGCATTACGAGAAGCCGAGCGAACGCCGTCGGCGTAAGCTGGCCAAAGCGATCTCCCGGAACATATCGCCCGACCGCGATTAGCAAACCCGTGAAGAGTGCATTTGCGTGCGGGGCTGAACACTCGGCCCCGCGCGTTTTTGTTTGGTCAAGTCCGGCCCCGCGCATGCGGGCGCCTTAATCTGGAGGGGGATTATGGGCATCGTCATTGGCGTAGACGTCGGCACGAGCGGGACCAAGGCGGTCGCGATCGACGCGAAGGGCAAGCAGGTCGCTTCCGCGCTGGTGGAGTATCCGCTGCTGACCCCGAAACCGGGCTGGGCCGAACAAGATCCAGCAGATTGGGTCCGGGCGGCGTATGAAGCATTGAAGCGGCTGGCGTCCGCGCCTGGCGTGAACCCGTCTGATGTAAAGGGCATCGGACTGACCGGGCAAATGCATGGCTCGGTGTTTCTGGACGCCGACAACAAGGTGTTGCGCAATGCCTTGCTGTGGTGCGATCAGCGAACCGCGCCGCAGTGTGAGGCCATTACGTCGAAGGTCGGCGAGAAGAAGCTCATCGAGATGGTCTGCAATCCGGCGCTGACGGGGTTCACCGCGCCGAAGATTCTATGGTTGCGTGACAATGAGCCTGCCGTGTTCGAGAAAGTGCGGAAGGTACTTCTTCCCAAGGATTACATTCGCTTTGTGCTGACGGGCGAGTTTGCGACCGACGTGGCAGACGCGTCGGGTACGTTGTTGTTTGATGTGAAGAACCGGACGTGGCACAAGGAACTGATGTCGATATTGGGCATCCCCGCGGATTTCGTGCCGCGCGCATTTGAAGGCCCGGAAGTGACGGGGACGTTGTCGAAGGAAGCAGCCGCCAAAACGGGTTTACCGGCGGGTATCCCCGTGGTGGCGGGCGGCGGCGATCAGGCCGCCGGCGGGGTCGGCTGCGGCATCGTGCGGCCGGGCGTGATTTCGTCGACGGTCGGCACGAGCGGCGTCGTATTTGCGTTCGCGGAGAAGGTCAGTTTGGATCCGCAAGGCCGCGTGCACACGTTCTGTCATTCGGTGCCGGGCAAGTGGCACGTGATGGGCGTGGTGTTGAGTGCGGGCGGTTCGCTGCGGTGGTACCGGGATGCGCTATGCCAAAGCGAGAAGGCCGTCGCGTCTGAAACGGGCCGCGATCCGTATGAATACATCACCGCCGAAGCCGCCACCGTGGCTCCGGGCGCGGAAGGCCTGACGTTCTTGCCGTATCTGACCGGCGAGCGCACGCCGCACAAAGATCCGTACGCGAAGGGCGCGTTCGTCGGCCTGTCGCTGCGGCACGGTCGCGCCCACATGGCGCGCGCGGTGTTGGAAGGCGTGGCGTTTGCGATGCGGGACAGCTTGGAGATCATGCGCGAGATGGGCGTGCCTATTAAGCAGGTGCGCGCGTCGGGCGGTGGCGCGAAGAGCGCGGTATGGCGTCAGATCCAGGCGGACATCAACAAAGCGCCGTTGGTCATGACGAATATCGATGAAGGGCCGGCCTACGGGGCGGCGTTGCTGGCGACGGTCGCGACGGGAATGTACACATCGATTGAAGAAGCCTGTGATGCTATCATTTCGGTCGTCGACGCGTGCGAGCCCAATGGTTCGCTGGCTTCAGTCTACGATTCCTGGTTTGCGCTCTATCAGGACACGTACAAAGCGTTGGCGCCGGGATTTGAGCGCGCGGCAAGGCTACTTTAATGACGGACGAGGCTTCAGTAGCGTCGAATGACGTTCCCTTGGTGCCGGAGACGGCTCCGCGTAAGAAGGGAATCCCCGTTGTTGGCTTACTCATTGCCATAGTGGTGTCGCTAATACTCAGCCCGATTACGTACCAGTTTGCAGTCTGGTTCCAGGTTTTCGATTTGCCCGAGGATCGACACAAATTGGCGATGGATGTACTCGACATCGGGTTTCGGTGCGGGCAAGGATGGTTGCTCCTGTTGCTAGGTTCGCCCATTGCACTCATCGTCTGCCTCATCTTCCGCCGGTTGCGGCGATTCGCCGTGATTCCGCTGGCGATCTTCGTGGTGGCGGCGGGTAGTTACATTGCATTACCTAAGTTTCTGCACCTTCGAGACGAAGGATTCTCGCGTATAACGTTCAACGCGCAACCGTTGCTGGCTGCTATCGAGCAATACAAGGCTGACCAGGGTGTGTGGCCGCCGAGCCTCGATGCGTTGGTACCCGCATACATTGACAAGATCCCGTACACAGGCGCGCCCGGATATCCGAAGTTCAATTACGAAGTGGCGTCGGAAGGCACCCCGTTTCGGGAGTACCAGCTTTCGGTAAAGACGCCGCGTGGATCCACCTACCACGACCAGCTCATATACTGGCCGGAGATGAACTACCCTCTGTGGATCAAGGGAGCTACGGTAGAACCCTTGAACGATTGGGCTTACATGGAAAGGCACTGACGCCGCGAAGAGCAGAAAGAAATCCGGCGCGTCTCCGCGGGTGTCATGTCCGCTTTTCATTTCCCGTAGCAGGAGTATTCATCCCCCATGTTGGGATCGACATTTGACGATACGACCACTGAAGCCCACGCGGGGCTACGTCTCGACGTCTACCTGGCGGGCGCCATCGAAGACGTGTCGCGTTCGATTATTCAGAAACTGATCAAGGACGGGCTTGTCGAGGTGAATGGCGTCGTCTGCAAGAAACCCGGCAGGACGGTGGCCGCGAACGAGCGGGTTACGGCCATTCTTCCCACGCCGCCCAGTTCGGATCTAACGCCTCAAGCAATTCCACTGTCCATTCTGTACGAAGACTCGGATTTGCTTGTGATTGACAAGCCGTCGGGATTGGTGGTTCACCCTGCGCCGGGGCATTCCGACGGCACCTTGGTCAATGCGGTGCTGTACCACTGCCCCGATTTCCAGCGGCCCGGGGACGATCTTGGGCGACCGGGCATCGTTCACCGGTTGGATCGCTTCACGTCGGGCGTGATGGTCGTTGCAAAGTCGCACGTAGCCTTCGCGGGACTTGCCGAGCAGGCGCGTGAGCACACGTTCGACCGGCGATACCTCGCGCTGGTGCGCGGCGAGTTCAAGGAGAACGTGGGGCGCATCAATGCGTCGGTGGGGCGAAGCCTGCATGACCGGGGTCGCATGTCGGTGACGGGCGTGAATGCGCGCGACGCGATCACGAGGTTCGAGGTACTGGAACGATTTCGCGTGGCGTCGCTGGTGTCGCTTGTTTTGGAGACCGGGCGTACGCACCAGATTCGCGTCCACATGCGGTTTGCAGGACACCCCGTACTGGGAGATCCGGTTTATGGGGTGACTGAATTCGGGAAGTGGGACGTGCCGGATTCACTCCTGGAGGCGCTCAACGCGCTCGAAGGACAGGCCCTTCACGCCGAACGCCTTGGATTCACGCATCCTGTTTCCAAAGAACGGCTTACCTTTACTGCCGATCCGCCTGCGGATTTCCAGCGGACGCTGGAAGCGTTGCGCGCGCTCCACAGTTCCCGATAAGACTCCCCAAAATACTCCCTCAAAAGCAGGTGACGTTTTTTGTCACTTTCCGGCATGTCTGGTCGCGAATCTGTGAAAGCTTGCAAAGCCTGGATTCCGTGTAATCCGAGTCAAAGCATTTTATGTCAAGGAGATAGTCGTACCTGTTCCGGGTTGGCACAGATCGTGCCTAGTTACTGGGGACTGGCGCAGTGAACGCACGGCGGCTTGGCTCGGAAGCTTCCGCCGGGCACGTAAGGAGAAGTGCGATGAAACAGGCTAGGGGCTTCACACTGATTGAGTTGATGATAGTGGTAGCGATCATCGCGATCATCGCGGCTATCGCTATACCCAACCTGCTTCGGTCTCGAATGAGTGCCAACGAGGCAAGCGCATCCGGGGCAATTCGGACGATATCAACCGGAGAAATCGCGTTTCGTACCGCTGCGTTTGTGGATACGAACGGCGATGGAGACGGCGACTACGGAACATTGACCCAACTCGCCAATCCAGACGGAACCGGAGCGACGCCGGGGTTTGTCGATTCGGTCTTGGGCGCGGGACTCAAATTGGGATACAACTTTACAGTGACCGTTACGAACGGCACGGCGACGACAGTGCCGGCCTTTACGTGCACAGCCATTCCAACGGCCCCGGGCCGGACCGGGTATCGCCAATATTTCGTAGATGAATCCGGAGTGATTCGCTTCACCGCGGACGGGAGCACACCCACCGTCAGCTCTCCTCCGCTTGACTGACCAGAGCACACACCACCCACACGTCACCAAGACGACCGGCTCCCACCTCCAACCTTGCCGGTCGTCGCCTATTTTGTAGCGCTCAGGCCCCTTCGCCTTCCCAGGCCTGCAAGTGGCGCATGCTGCGCTCGAAGGGTTTGAGGCCGGCCAACAGTAACAGGGCCGCCACGACGCCCGTGCTGGTCCCGACAATCAGAAGCGAGTAACCGACGGCATTGTCGTTCTGGAAGACGTAATCGGTGACCAGTGCGACTGCCGTGGGACCCATGCCCATACCCACAAGGTTGACGACGAAGAGGTATATGGCTGAAGCCTGGCCGCGCATGGAGTTGGGCATCATTTCTTGAATAGCGGCGGGCGCTGCGCCAAAGGGCATGGCGAGCGTGAACACCATGGGGACTAACAGAAGCATGGAAAGATTGCCGTTGGGAACAAGCGGATAGAGGATGGCAAATGGCATTCCTGCGACGGCCGCGATAACGCCAGATCCCATGCGGGCGGAGACGTTTCCCTTCTGGGCTAAGCGATCCGCCAAGCGTCCGCCATAGACAATGCCCGCGGAGCCGAACAGCATCACGATCGCGCCGTACCACATTCCGGCCTGGGAGGGCGTCCACCCGTGCACGCGGACAAAGAAGGTGGGTACCCAGGAAGCAGCGCCGTAGCTGGATAGTGCCAGGAGCGCAAACCCGATGTTGTGGCAGAAGAACGTGGAAAAGTTCTGGCGGATGTAGGTGACGACTTGACCCAGGGCCACGGCCTGCGACGAAGCGGCCGACGCGGAGAGGGCGCGCTTCCCGCGGCGAACGGGCTCGGCGATGGTATACGCGAGCAGGGCCAGCAGCAGGCCGGGGATGCCGACCATCAGAAATACCGTCTGCCAGGGACGCATCGCGCCCAGCAGGGGCACATCGATGGATTCCTGTCCGGCGGATACTTGCACGACGTATCCGCCGAGCAAGTAGGCCATTCCCGAGCCGACGTAGATGCCCATGCCGTAGACGCTGATGGCCGTGGCGAGGCGATGGCGCGGGAAGTAGTCGGTGATGAGCGAATAGGCAGCGGGAGACAGCGCGGCTTCGCCGACCCCAACTCCCATGCGGCAAAGAAGAAGCTGGTAGTACTGTCGTACGAAACCACAGCTCGCGGTCATTATGCTCCAGAGCATAACGCCGAGAGCAATGATGGTGCGGCGGCTTCGGGAGTCGGCGAGACGCCCAAGGGGGATGCCGAAAAAGGTGTAGAACAGGGCAAACGAGAACCCCATGAGCAGACTCATCTGAGTATCGGAGATGCCCAGGTCTTTCCGGATGGGTCCGACCAACAGAGAGAGAATCTGCCGGTCGATGAAGGAGAGAATGTAAAGAATGAGCAGGATCGCCACGACATACCATGCGTATCCGATGGGCGGATACGGCGGTTCCGTGAAGTCACGACGCTGCCCGGCGTCATCATGCTGTGCCACCAGAGGCTCCTCCCTTGCAGTTGAGGAGATGCAACGGGAGACAGACTGAAGGGTTTGCAGGGGGAAAGTCAAGGGGCGCGAGCGGGATGGTAAGGAGCGGCGCGCGTTTTCTTTTCGCAGGCTGGGGGCCACTAGCGAGATTGGAGTATCGTTGCCTGCGGCGAACGAAGGAGGGGTAGGGTTGTGTATTCGGAACGTCGAGAGACTGTGCGAGACTGCGCATGATAGTGTTCATTGGAGAGGGGATGCCAGAAGAGCAAGCATTCGCAAGGGGGGGCACGTGCAGATTTCGGAGCATATCCATGGTTTGAAGATTCCGTTTTCGATTCCCGTTGGGGAGGGGGCGGCCATTGAGCGGTCTGTGTACGTGTATCTCGTTGTCGGAGAGACGATAACGGTCGTCGATAGCGGCGTTGCGGGGAGTGAGGAGGCCATTCTGGCGTACGTCAAGTCGCTGGGAAGGAGCCGCCGGGATGTTTCGACGCTGCTGCTCACGCATTCGCATCCGGATCACGTTGGCGGGGCGTTGCCGCTTGTGGAGGCGTGCGGTTGCGAGGTGTGGGCGCATGCGGGGGAAGCCGATTGGATTGAGGACACGGACAAGCAGTATCGCGAGCGGCCAGTTCCGGGATTCAAGGGATTGGTTGCGGGGCCCGTGAAAGTCTCGCGCGCGCTCGCCGATGGAGAAACGCTCGATCTTGGCGCGGGTATTGGTGCGCACGTGCTGCACACACCGGGACATTCGCGCGGTTCGATTTCTTTGTTCATCGAACCGGACAACGCGCTGATATCAGGTGACGCCATTCCGCAAGCGGGTGCGATGCCGATCTATGAGGACGTGAGCGGTTCTATTGCTTCGTTGCAGAAGCTGCTCGCCGTTGAGAGCGCCTCCATGCTTCTGTCCGCATGGGATGCTCCGCGTTTTGGCGGCGACGTCACAAAGTCGATTCAAGAAGGACTCGGGTATATCGAAGCCATCGACCGTGCCGTACAGGAATGTCTGACGCATGTAAACGGTGACGACCCGATGGGATTGTGCAAAGCCGTCGTTGCGGTACTGGGACTTCCAGCATTCTCGGTCAATCCGCTCGTCGCGCGTTCGGTTCTCGCGCATATTCGGTGAGCATCGGCTGGACTACGTTGACGCCGCGGTTTCGACTGCGGCGCTACCGAGCGTTATTTCTTTGGTGTTTCGGCGGGGGGAGGGGGAGTCTTCTCGAGCAGCGAAACATTCGCGATACCGGCGGCTTGCGCGGAATCCATGGCACGCGTGAGTGACTCAAGCGCGGCCTCGGGATGAATCTCGATGAGTACACCGTCGGGATGCGACGTGGCTTGACGTCCAAGAACGGCGGGCAAGTCGGGTGACGTAACTGCTTCGCCTTCGACCGTGAACGTTCCATCGGGACCGATGGAGACGAGGGTGACTTCCTTTTCTTTGTCCTTGTTTTCTTCCGTGGACGGCGTGTCGCTGACGAGCGACGCGGAGAGTCCGCGGTATTCCAGCATGGGCGCCACGACCATCATGATAATCAGCAGCACAAGGAAGATGTCGGTGAGCGGCGTGATGTTGATGCCTTCTATCTTTGGCGAGTTGTTGCCGGTCATGGTGTCTTCGGCGCCTCGGGCTTTTCGGGATTGGCGACCGGCGGCGTTGCTTCGGGAGCGGCAGGGATGGCCAAGGCATTCGCTTCTTCACCGGCTACGCCCATGATGTACGCCTGTTCGCAACCGGCTTGTTGTGCCGCGCGCAATACGGACAGAACCGCTTTGCTTCGCGATGATGCGTCGCCTCTGATGACGATGGCCTTTTCTTTTTTGTCGGTGATGCGCGCCGTGATGCGCTCCGCGAGGGCGCTTTCCTGAATGGAGTCTCCATCCATGTACATCGTTCCGTCTGCGCCTACTTCAATAGTGGGCCATTCGGAATTCTGGCCGACGCCCTTGGCGATCTCCGGCAGCTTGATGTCTTGCCGGGTGCTCGTGGCTGCAGGAGCTGCAATGATCACAATCACCAACAGGACCAGGAACACGTCGGTGAGCGGCGTGATATTGATTTCGCTAATCAGCGATTTCTTACCGCTTTGTCGCGTAGCCATAGGAAGTTAGATTCGGATTTCGTCGCTGGTGGAGAATCGGCCTTTTCGGCGATCGGCCGACTTCGGGACCACGCCCAACGCCCCAAGATACACGAGCTTGATGAGATCGAAGTCGTTTGAAAACCGGTCAACCGCCGTGTGGAAGTAGTTGTTAACGGTCACCGCGAAAATGGCGACGCCAAGGCCGAAGGCCGTGGCGATAAGCGCCGAGCCAATACCGAACATGATGTCTTGGGTGCTGTTACCGGTTGTCTTGGCCAACTCTCCGAAGGTGTAGAGAATGCGTACGACGGTTCCGAAGAGGCCGAGGTACGGAGAAATAGTCGCGATGGTCCCGAGGATGGAGAGGTTCTGGTCCAGTTTGCGCGTCGCAAGGGATGAGGCTACGTCAAACATGGTCTCGAAACGGTCGGGATGCTGCGCGGCGATTCGCGCGCCTTCTTCGGCGACCTGACCGACGACGCCCCCTTTTCGCGAGGCGAACGCGCGGGCGCTCTCGATGCCCTTGTCGAGTTCCTGCTCCAATTCGTAAATGAACTCGCCCACGTCACCCAGGACGCGTTTGTTGTAAATGTAGTACCAGGTCCGCTCGATGGTGACGCCGAGCGCGAGCATGGAGCATACCGCGATGGGCAGAAGCACGGCCCAATCGTGTTGAACGGCGAACTTAAAAAGATCCACTGCGTCGTCCTTTATCAGAATCGTACGCCCATTCGACTCTGTACCTCGGGTACATGATGTAACCCCAAAAAAGGAAAGAATGGGCTAGGTAGGTTTCCTAGACGCGATTCGGTGGCACGCCGCATTGTGAGTGGAGTACGCCGATATCGCCGCTAAGGAACCGTAGAGCAAGATAGTGGCATATCGGAGCTTCGGACCTCAAATGAAGAAGAAGGAAGAGATTTTGATTTTAGTTTGAAGATGAAAGGGGTGCGGCGAGAAGACGTGTGGCGACGGCGCAGCCAGGCCGACAGAGCACTATTCGATAGAAGACGCGGTGTCGATGGATTGCAACGCCTGGATTGTGCGTTCCGATAGCGGCCACTTGCCCGGATAGAGTATCCATTCGACATGACCGTCCATGTAGAGGACATTTGCGCCGTCACCCGGCTTGTGGTTGCCGGGTCGCTCGATCACGATGGGAATTCGAGAGCGAAGGCGAGAAGCCGCGCCGTCGCTGCCGTCCGAGGTTAGGCTGCGCTCAATGCCATCACGCAACCGATACACTGTACCTTTTACGCCTTCCTGGTCAACGGTCAGATCGCCCTCAAAGCCGCGATCCTTTTCAATCGACTCACGGTACGCAGTGATGAATCGCTCAACATCTTCGTCCGATTGAACCGCATACCCCAGATAGAAATAGCTTCGGTCATTCAGCATGAACTCCAGGTTGTCTTCATTTTCTTCGACGTGACTCATGTCAGAGCCCGAGGGACATATCATCATTTCCGTGTCGCGGACGCGAGGGGTATCCGACGTGGGGCGCGTTAGTACGTGAACATTGTCAAACATCAGTCGGCCTGGATCGGAGGACAAGGTTGGGTATCGCTTGATGGGATCTTCCAAGGCGTAAACACGAAGCGCAAGATCAAGGTATTTTAGGTTTCTGACACATTTTTCCCACCGCACACGCCCTTCAATGCCAGATGCCATGCGCCAGAAGCCCGAACCAACGATATAGACAGGAATGAGTAAAACTGGGACAAGCGCAGTCGCCACGAGACATGAGCGCAACTTTAGAGTGCGACCGGGCTTTGACACTGTTGAGTGGATGCTCGACTTGGATTGTGTGCTGGGTGGTGGCGCGTTGCCGGGAGCCTTGCAGGCTGATTTGTCTGCCGAAGCATCAAGGTGCGCACCACAACGCGGACATGACTTGCTGAACGAAAACTCGGCGATGATAAGGTTTCCGCAATGAGGACAATGCACGGAAAGACTCCATTGTCGTATTGCCTGGGCACGTAAATAGTGTGCGCAAATGCTCGCGGTAAGGCAAATTCGACAGAAGCTATGTGTGCGATTCTACTTGGTGCCGCGTTCTTGTTGCTTGATGCGTTCCCAGGCGGCGATGGCGTCTTCGGGGGTGGCGGCCTTGGTGTCGCCGAAGACATGGTCATGGCGGCGGACCATCTTTTCGTGGGCGCGTTCGAGCGCGTTGCGGACGTTGAAACGGCCTTCGGCCTCGGCGGCGGCTCCGGCGGCCAACAGCACAAAAAGGGTGTCGCCGAACTCTTCCTCGGCGTGAGAATGGTCGGTGCCGGACAAGGCTTCGAGGAATTCTTCCATCTCACCGACGGAGTGCCGGGCAAAGTCGTTGGAGGTCTGTTCGCGGTCCCAGGGGCAGCCATCGGGGCCGCGCAGGTACCGGCAAAGGTTCATAAGGGCTTCAAACCAATCGGCTTCGGAGACTGGGTCGTGAGGTAAGTGGGGGAGTTTCATCCGTATACCCATCCGTAAATTCGCTAAAGTCTATGGCGATCCTGCCGATAAAGAAATTAGAAGTTGCAGGAGGGTCGTAGAATGACGGTTCAATGTTGTAAATGCAAGAAGGTTCGGATAGGCCGGTTGTGGGTTGAGCCTTCGAGAGAAGTGACCGGAGCCGTCAGTCACTCGTATTGCCCGGAATGCGCCGAAGCGTGTTTCATCGAGATCTTTTCGCTTCAGGCGAGCAAGGCGCCCTCCATGACGACGTTGTACGCGTTAGCAAACAGCGTAGGACGATAATTTTACCCCTTCCCTCCGCGCCGGATGGTCTCATACCCCGCCAAAGCCCTCAAACGCACTACCCCATGATCAACCACCGGCGCGGGGTACTTTGAACCCAAGGTAACACCGGCTTCCGCGAGAACACTTGCGGGCGCCTCCCAGGGTTTGTGAATCCACTTCGCAGGCATTCCGCTTAGCTCAGGAACCCACCGCCGAACGTACGCGCCCTCCGGGTCAAAGCGCTCGCCTTGTCCAACGGGATTGAAGACGCGGAAGTAGGGGGCGGCATCGGCGCCGCAGCCGGAAGTCCACTGCCAGCCCTGGGTGTTGGAGGCGAGGTCGGCATCGACGAGGGTATCCCAAAACCAGACGGCGCCCGCCTGCCAGGGAATCATGAGATCTTTCGTGAGAAACGATGCAACAATCATGCGGACGCGGTTGTGCATCCAGCCGGTGGTCCACAGTTCGCGCATGCCCGCGTCGACGATCGGGTAGCCGGTGCGTCCGCGTTGCCACGCGGCGAGACCTTCGGGGTCATCGCGCCAGGGGAAACGCTCGAAGGCGGTGTTCAGTGGGCGCTCGGCCGTGTGCGGGAAGTGGTAGAGCAGGTGGTAGGAGAATTCGCGCCAGCCGAGTTCGCTGACGAACTTGTCGGAGCCTGACACAGTGCCGGAACGCGTATCCCACACGCCGCTCTGCATCAATGCGCGCAGTACCTGACGGGGACCGATCTCGCCGAAGTGCAGATGGGGCGATAGACGCGAGGTGCCGGTCTGATCGGGACGGTCGCGGCCCTCGGAGTAGTTTGCGAGGGCGTCATCCAGGAAACGTTTTACTTGCGCACGCGCACCCGATTCGCCGGGCGTCCACGCGGCACGAATGCCACCGGCCCAATCGACGGACGGTTCCAGTTGGAGCGCGTCGAGAGCGAGGGACCTTGGCAAGACGGCGGGCACGGCCAGTTTCTTCGGCGCGCGGATAGCGTCCGGCAGAGAGAGCTGCGCGAGGCACGTCCTCCAGTACGGCGTGAACACTTGATAGGGCTTGTCCTGCTTCGTGGCGATTTCCCAAGGCTCGACCAAGAGAGTGGAGTTGAAGCTGTCGACGGTCAAACCGTCATCGCGCAAGGCCGACTTCACGGCGGCGTCGCGAGCGATGGCCGCGGGCTCGTAGCGGCGGTTCCAGTAGACGGCAGTCGCACCGGTTTCGCGGACGAGGGAGCGCAGCGTGTCGAGGGATGGCCCGCGCCGCATGATCAGTTGCGAGCCAAGTTTGCGGAGCGAGGCGTCGAGCGAAGCGAGCGATTGGTGTAACCAGTAGCGGCTGGCCGCGCCCTGGGGCCACGCGCCTTCTTCTTCGGGCGCCCAGATGAACACGGGAACGACAGGCCCGCCGCGACCTATGGCGGCATGCAACGCGGGGTTGTCTTCGAGACGGAGGTCGTGCCGAAACCATACGATGCTGGCGTTCGATGCAACGGCAGCCTTGGTCATTTCCATTCCCAATCGAGGCGATTCTGGGCGAAGTCGCGCAAGGCCTCAGAGCGCAAGAAGGACTTTGCCGTCTCGTCGTTCTTGAGATACGCATCCCAAAACGCGGTGGTGGCGATTCGCGTGTATTGGAAGATACCACCCTGGTCAAAGCCCGCGTCCATGCGGGCCAGCGTCTTCGGAACTGTGCGCCAAGCCGAGCGAAATGCACTGGGATTAAGCGGATCGGGCATGGGTATGTCGAAGAGAGGGCCAATATACGAGAGGTGGTTGGCGCCCTGGATATACAGGCAGTACTTGTCCCCTTCGGGCGCAAATTTGTAAGGCTCCGTACGCCAGATGCCCGGGTCCAGTTGCGGCGAGGGGTCGCGCGAACCACTGACAACGAGCATGGGACGCGTAATCTTCTTCCAGGAACTCTCGGTAAGGCCCAGCGGGTCGCATCCCTGGCCGGATAACAAGATAAAGGCGCGTGGGCGCGGGTCGCCGTAGGTGGCAGGGACGCTGGTGACGGGATCAGTCAGTTCCGCGCCAGCGATGAGTTGCGTTGTGAACGCGCCGTAGGAATGGCCTGCCATGCCGATGCACGTTGCGTCGATCTTGCCTTTAAGCGCGGGCGCGTATTCGTCAAACCGGCTCAAGTTATCCATGAGGAACGTAATATCGCGGATTCGGTCGGACCACGCGGCCGTGCCCATTTCGATGGGGCGGCGCATGTCCTTCACGAGCTTGCTGACACTGCGTTGAAGGATGCGGCCTTCTTCGTAACCGTGCGTGGTGATCACGCAGACGTAGCCGTGGCCCGCCCAATGGCGCAACAGGTGCGGGGCAGTCTCATTGGAATCGCCCGCGCCGTGCGAAAAGAGGATCACGGGATAAGGTCCGCCGTCCGTGGGGGTGTACACGCGCACGGGGAGTTTGTGGTTGCGCGATTCATCGAGCAGGAGAGGCAGGTCGATGACTTCCACGGAGTGCTCGCCGAGGGACAAATACGTGTTGACGGATGACTCGGGCACGGGTTGCTCGGCTCCTTGTACCGCGTAGGCAATCACGGCGATGAGTATCGTGGCTATGACTATCTGCACCGAAATACGGTGCGCACGGCGGATCGATGAGACTGGGATCATGGGTATCTTCCACTTCAAACATACACTGAACAAGACGGGGTATTCTGGCATTCCGATGACAACAGAAGCGAGCACGGGGAGACCTTACGGTCGCATGCCGACACGTGTGGCGGCGGAGTGGTCCGCCGCGGCGGATCAGGAGAGCCTGCCACAACTTGGAGTTGCAGAAGCAGCGAGTACGGGTGCCGCCGGACTGAGAGATAAGGTCTGGTCGAAACGTGAGCCTCGTGCTAGACTGAACATCTGCGGAACGAGGGCTGTTCGATGACCACGAAGCACTATTTGTGTCGTGTAATCTTTGCCGTTGCAGTCCTGGCGGCGTGGGGTGTTGCCGAGGAACCGTGCTGCGGTTGCGGCCCGGACGGGACGCAGGATAGCGGGGCCATTTACCGCATCTGCATGCCGCCCGAGGGGGAATGGAACGGCGGGCTGATCGTCTACGCGCACGGGTACATGGCCTTCAACGAACCGTTTGGAATCCCCGAAGATCAACTCGAATTCGATGGGGGCATCTCCGTGCCCGAAATCATCACCGGGTTGGGGTATGCGTTCGCGGTGACGAGCTACAGCGTGAACGGGCTTGCGGTGAAGGAAGGCCTAGCTGACGTTGTCGATCTCGTGGACGTGTTCACGGAGCAGTACGGTGCGCCGAGTCCGGTATACATCGTGGGCGTGTCCGAGGGCGGGCTGGTGACGGCGCTCGCGGTCGAGAACTATCCCGACGTGTTCGACGGCGGTGTGTGCGCGTGCGGACCCATTGGCGACTTCACGATTCAGATGCGTTGGTTCGGTGATTTCCGCGTCGCGCTGGATTACTACTTTCCAGGGCTTCTGCCTGGAAGCGTCGAGAATGTACCGGCGTGGCTCATCGATTCGTGGGGGAGCTATTACGAGGACACCGTGCGTCCGGCGTTGTTCGATCCCAACAATGCCCGCAAACTGCGCCAACTTGTTGCGTTGACGCACACACCGTTCGATATGCTCGATTACCGCGCATCGCTGGAGAATTCGCTGAAGGACTTGCTGTGGTACAACGTATTCGCAACCAACGATGCAACTGCAAAGCTCGGAGGACTGCCCTTTGATAACCAGTCCCGCCGCTATGGCGGAGTGCCCGGGACGTTTCGATTAAACAGAGAGATTGCGCGGTATTCGGCGAGTGATTCGGCATTGGATGAGATCGCCGCGCATTACCAAACGTCCGGCCGGCTGGAGCGTCCATTGGTAAGCATACACACGCTGTGGGACCCGCAGGTGCCGTACACGCACATGGCCGCGTACCGCGCGAAGACGTTGCGCACGGGCAGCGCATCGCAATACACCCATATCCCCGTGGTGCGCTACGACCACTGCGAGTTCAAGGAGAGCGAGGTGTTGCTGGCGTTTGCGCTGCTGGTGCTGCGCGTAGAAGGTACCGATGCTGTGATTTCTCTCGCGCTGGACAGTAAACTCTCTTCGGTCCAAGAGAAGTCGGGATTTCGAGCGCTGGCCAAGCAGTATGGCCTCCCGCTCGAGCCGGCGCGCTGAACGCAGGGGATACACCGCACTATGTCGATTCCAGAAGCCGAATCGTCCGAGAGGCCGTTGCGCCTGTCTATGGTGCTCCCGGTGCTGATTCCGTGGGCGGTTGTGTTGGGCATTGCCGTTGCTGGAATCGATTTTGGCGAACACTTCGACGAGCACTACATGATCGAAAGCGTGGAACGGACCATCGATCGTGAAGTGCTGCTGCCGGGGTTCTACAACTATCCGTCGATGCTGTATTCGCTGTGTCTGGCGGCGCTGCTGCCGGACGCGACGGCAACGCTCGCGCAGAATCCGGGGCTGGGACGCGAACGCATCGACGCGCTGAAACCGATTGCGTTGGAGAAGATTCATACGAAGGGCTACACGCTGCGGGCGCGTGTCGTGAGCGCGTTTGTGTCGTCGCTGGCGGTGGTGTGGGTGTATCTGCTTGTGCTCGTGTGGCGCAGGAAGTGGGGCGAGGCGTTGCTGGCGGCGGGCCTGATGGCAAGCTCGTGGGAAGTGGGGTATCACCTTCGGTACATCGCCGTCGACGCGGTGATGATGCAATTCGGCGCGCTGGTCATGCTGCTGGTCGTGGCGTATCTGCGGTATCCCGCGCAACGCTGGTTGCTGTGGGCGGCGGCCATTGCGGCGGGATTTGCGACATCGACAAAGTATCCCGGCGGGTTACTCATTTTACCCGTGCTGGCGGCAGACGCGATGACGTGGTCCGGGCGCGGAGATTGGGCGAAACGCGCGACGCGATTGGTGTTGCTGGGCGTGACGTTTGCCGCCGCATACTTGGTCATAACGCCGGGCACGGTGCTGGAACCGATTAAGTTCATCGGGAATGTTTCCTACGAGTTCAAACACTACAAAGGCGGACACTTCGGGCATACCGTCGCGCCAGGGCCGCAGCATTTCATGAAGATTCTGCGCTACGACACGCTCGATATGCTGTCGCCCTACAAGGCGATTGCGTCGGCGTTTTTCGTGTTGTCGGTGGCTGGCGCCATCTGCGCGTTGCGTAAGACGCCGAAGATTGCCGCGCTGTATATTGCACTGCCGGTGCTCTACACGTTGTATTTCACAATGCAGCGCGTGATGTTCGTCCGCAACCTGACCTTGGCGGCCCCGTTTCTGGCGGTGTGCGCGGCGATGGGCGTAGGCGCGTTGTGGGCAATGTGGAGCAACAAGGTGTGGCGAGGCGCGCTGGCGGCGGCGTGCAGCGCGGCAGTGATCGCAAGCGTGGTGTGGCAGGCGGAAGCTGTCAGCACGATACGCGACCGAAACACGGTTCGCTTTCTGCGCGATGCGCTGGCGTATGCCGATGCGCATCCAAACGAGCGCATCTTCACACCCGCGATCACCCACGAACGCCTGGCGGCAGTGCGTGCGAGTTTGCCGTCGAATCTAGTCACTGATACGGCTTCCGCCACGCAGGCCCTATTCATCTGGACCGACGGCTTTCCCGATGGATGGCAGACGTTTCCGGCGAATATCCCGCGCGATGTGGTGGCGTGGTTTGGGCCCAAGGCGACGAACTTTCCGTATGCAACGGCATGGCCGGAAGAAATGATTGTGGTGACGCCAATCGCCTGGGCGCGGGAGCATGGGGTGCGCGGCATAACACCATGAAACGCTATTGGGGATGTGGGGATAAGAGGAGACGGGGCAACCTTACCGAGATTTGAGCTGCGGGAGGTCCCGAAGGGTGAGTTCGCGCTCTACACGAAGACGGACGGAGTGACGTGGAAGCGCTTGGCTAGCGCGCGGATTTGGCGGATATTGAGATCTCGTTTTCCGTTCAGAATCTCGGAAACCACACCTTGCGATCCGACTTCAGGCAAATCCGATTGGGTCAGACCGTGTTCTTCCATGAAATGCGCTAACATTTCCGATCCCGAACACTCAGGCAGCGTATAATGCTGTTCTTCGTACGCGTGGATCAGCGTGCCCAAGGTGTCCAGCAATCCATACAAAGGGTGGCGCTCGTTGGTCCCGATCTCGTCGAGAAGCTCGTTCATATGCTTTACGGCCACGTCGTATTGACGCTCATTGCGAATCGTCAACACGGTGCGAAGCGGGGTCCAGTGTTGTTTGAGACTTTCCAGGCGGGCACTCATTGTTTCCAGGCTCCTCGATCGTATTCCTTGTGCGTGAGCACATGGCGAACATACACTCTGTATCGATTGAAATGAATCGACGCAATCAAGCGATATTTGTTGCCGCCGATATTGAAGACAATCCAATGATCGACTATATCCGCGGACGGAAACAAGAGTCCCTTTCCGTCATTGCCGCGCACGGAACACGCCAGAAATCTGCTAAGATGTGCGTCTAGCCTTGGCAGGATCAGGAGCCCGTGGGATGAGGAATTTCCGTTGTTTTGAGCTGTTTCGCGCTGCGGCAGGTTTGGAGTAACCACACCATGGCTGGCCCGCCGGAAGTCACCCAGCACGAGCGGCTCGATCTGACCTCGCCCAACCGGGAGCGGACCCCGGAAGAGTTCCTCGCCCAGTTCGAAACGGCGCGCGTACCCACGTCCCCGGGGTGCTATCTCATGCGCGATGCCGAGGACCGCGTTTTGTATGTGGGCAAGGCGGCCAACCTGCGCGCGCGGGTTCGCTCGTATATCAACGAGAGCGACAGCCGTTACACCGTGAAGTTCCTGATGCGGCGCGTGGCGCACATCGATTTCCTCGTGACCAGCAACGCGAAAGAGGCGCTCCTGCTCGAGAACAGTCTTATTAAGGAGCACAAGCCTCGCTACAACGTCCGCTTGAAAGACGACAAGAGTTACGTAAGCGTGCGCGTCAACGTGCAGCACGCGTACCCCCGCGTGACCGTCACGCGGAACTTGCGTAAGGACGGATCGCGCTACTTCGGGCCCTATGCCAGCGCTTCCGCGGTGCGCGATACCATGAAGCAGGTGCAACGAATCTTCCCATTGCGCTTGTGTTCCGACAGCGTGCTTACGAGCCGCGCGCGGCCATGTCTGTATTACCAGATGAAGCAATGCAGCGCGCCGTGCGTGAATCTCATCGACAAGGAAAGCTACCGGGAAATCGTCGGCCAGGTTCTCATGATGCTGGAAGGCCGCAGCGCCGAAGTCGAGAAACTGATGGTGGAGCGGATACAGCAGCACGCCGAAGCGCTCGAGTTTGAGAAGGCGGCGCAACTCCGCGATCGACTATTCGCGTTGCGGCAAACCCTGGAGCGGCAACGCGCCGTGCGTGTCGAGGGCAGTGCCGACCAAGATGTGTGGGGATTCCACACGCAGGGGCGGTACGTCGAATTGCAGGCCCTGTATTTTCGCGGCGGGAAGATGAACGGTGGCCGTTCGTTCTCGTTTAATCAACGCGAGACGCCCATCGAAGAGGTCTTGAGCTCGTTTCTGTATCAGTACTATTCCGAGATGCCCGAACCGCCCGCGGAGATCCTGATTCCGCTTCCCTTGGAGGACGTGGATGCGTTGACGGAAGTCCTGTCCGAGCGGCGCGGATCCAAGGTGTTGGTGCATTGGCCACAGCGAGGCGAGAAGACCGCGCTAACCGATCTGGCCTCGCGCAACGCGGCGATCAGCTTCGAGGAGAAGCGGCTGGCCGATCAGGCGAACCGTGACCTCTTGGCGCAAGTGAAAGACAAGTTGAGTCTGAGAAAAGAGCCCAACCGTATTGAGTGCTTTGACATCTCGACGATTCAAGGCACGATGGCTGTCGGCTCCATGGTGGTGTTTGAGGGAGGCACGGCAGCGAAGAACCGGTATCGCCATTTTGCCGTGAAGCAGGTGGAAGGCCAAGACGACTTTGCGATGATGCGCGAGATTCTGCTTCGCCGCTTCAAGCGCGCTATCGAGGAAAGCGATTTGCCGGACCTGGTGCTTATTGACGGCGGCAAGGGGCAGCTTGGCGTCGCGACGACGGTGTTGAAAGACCTGGGCATCGAGGATCTCGACGCGGTGGGCATTGCCAAGTCACGCGCGCTGGAAGACGGCGGTCATTCGCCGGAACGCTTCTTTTTGCCGGGGCGCTCCAATCCTGTAATTCTGCCCCAGAACTCGCCGGTTGTGTTGTACCTGGCGCGAATCCGCGACGAGGCGCACCGGTTCGCGATTACGTATCATCGCAAACGCCGGGGCAAATCCACGCTGGCCACGTTGCTGACGAATATCCCCGGGGTGGGTCCAAAGAAGGCCAAGGTTTTGTTGAACCGGCTGGGCTCCTTGGCTAAAGTCCAAAGCGCCAGCGTAGAGGACATTGCAGCCCTCCCGGGATTCAACGCGAAGCTGGCGGAGTCGATTTTGACGTATCTTGCGGCGGTGCGGCCGCAGGGAGAGTCTTCATGACCGTAGCGATTGTTGTACTCGCGATAGCTCTGGCCTTGGTATCAGCCGGTCTCGCCTTTCACATCTACCTGAGCGCACTCCATGATCGGTGTCACGAGCCGGTGTTGGCCGCGGAAATCCACACGGTCGTTACGGAAGACGGTTGGACCCTCTTTCTGCACCGGCGCAGGCCGGCCGGTGGCGGTGGAGAACCGGTATTTCTGTGCCACGGCTTGGCGACAAACCACTTCAATTTCATGCTGCCGCCGCACGCTTCTATCAGCGACGCACTGGTGGAGGCCGGGTACGATTGCTGGATCGTTGATTTGCGCGCGTGCCGGTCCGCGGTGCCCGCGCCGGGTGTCAACCGGCTTAAGGCTACAGTCGACGATTTGTTATTGCGCGACATCCCGGCGGCGCTCGGTCACATCGCAAAGACGACGGGCTACGACAAGGTGCACTGGGTCGGCCATTCCATGGGCGGCATGCTGCTCTACGCTTACGAATTGCAGTTTGGCAATGCGCGGGTTGCCAGCGCGGTGACACTCGGCGCGCCCATCGGGTTTGCCGGTGTGCGACACAAGAGTCATTCGTTTTTGGTGGCGATTGCCCCGTACGTTCACCGATTCATGGCAAATTCGTTCAAGGCGCTCGCGCCGCTGCTCAACAAGCGGGTGTATAAATACCGCTGGCTTCCAATCGATTGGGACAATACCGATCCACGCATCGGCACCGCCGAAATCTACCACGCCATGGAATTGCCGCTTCCGCTCATCGGCGGGCAAATGAACCATTGGGCGTCCACGCAGACATGGACCATGTGCGATGGAGCGCTTGACGTGCAAGCACGTTTGCACGAGCTGCAGACTCCACTGCTCATCGTGTTGGGGCGGTCCGATCCGTTTATTCCGCAGAATCGGGCGCGCGCGTTCTTCGACGCGCTTCCTAATCCAGACAAGAAGATGTTGGTGCTCTCTAAAGAGAACGGATATTCCGCCGACTACAACCACATCGATCTGGCGGTATCGACCCACAATGCCGAAGAGGTGCAGCGCCCCATCGTCGAGTGGATTCAAGCGCATCCTATTCGCATGCAAGCGCCGGAGGCGCATTCCGCGGATGCCCGCACTGCAACGCCGAAGAAACGGGGGTCCGCTCCAAAGAAGACGGCTGCAAAGGCCACCGCGGCTCGAAGCGCCACAAAAGTGCGGCCAGCAGCTAAGAACAAGGCAAAGTCCCAGGCGAAGCCAACGGCCAAGGCAAAGACCAAGACTAAAACAAAGGCAAGAACAGGGAGAAAGAAGTCATGACTGTTCGGCGAAATGCAATCGCGGCGATCATCGTCGCGCTCGTTGTTGCCACCGTGGCGCGAGCCCAGGACCCGTGGCAACAGGCAGCGGAGAACGGCGAGAAGGCGCGCCGCGCCTTGATAGGTTGTTGGCGATTTGTGGACGGCTGGCTTCAGCACGCGGACCCGGAGACGGGGTTGATTCCGCGCAATCTGTCGAAGGATTTCTATTGGAATGCAAAAGACTCCGCCGCGGACAACTATCCATTCATGGTGCTCTCGACGTATTTCACGAACCGTCCGATGTTTGAAGGGCGCATGAAAGACATGCTCGCGACCGAACAGCGCGTCTGTAACCGTGTCGACCGCCTGCCAGACACGTACGATTTCGTGACGAGGACTTTTCTGACTCCACAGCCCGATATGAAAGACATCATTTTCGGCGCGAGCGAATACGCGAAAGACGGGCTCATTCCCATCACGGAACTCCTGGGGCCATCGCCGTGGTCGGATCGCATGCTCGCAATGCTTGATGACATCTGGAAGAACAGCATCGAACAAACGGAGTCGGGCGCGATGCCATCTACATCGCATGAGGTTTGCGGCGACTTGCTGCAATGCTATTCGCGCATGTATTGGATGACTGGAAACGATGTCTATCGCCAGCACGTTTTTGCATTGGGTGATTACTTCCTTCTGCACCATCCGCCCGCGCAGGCCGACGAATTGAGGTTGGACGATCATGGCTGCGAGGTCGTCAACGGGCTTTCCGAGGCGTACTACATCGCCTCGAAGACGGACCCCGAAAAGCTGAAAGCGTGGCAGCCCGAGATGCATCGCATGCTTGATCGGATACTCGAAGTCGGACGCGACGACACCGGCCTGCTCTTTAGCCTGATCGATCCGAAGGCCGGCAAGGTGAAGTCGGAAGACCGCACGGACAATTGGGGCTACAACTACAACGCGTTTCTCGTCGTGGCCGAGGTCGACAAGGAAGAGAAATATCGCGACGCGGTGAAGTTCGTTCTTACGAATCTCCCCAAGAACAAAGAATACCTCTGGGAAAACGGCGGTTCGGACGGGTATGCCGATTCTCTGGAAGGCGGCATCAATCTGATCAATCGCATGCCCATCCCCGAGGCCATCGAGTGGGCGGAATTCACGGCGGAGAAATTGCTTGCCAAACCACGCGACACCGGCGTCATCGAGGGCTGGCACGGCGACGGAAACTTCGCGCGCACGGCGCTTATGTACGCGCTGTGGAAGAGCCAAGGCACGTGGTTAGAACCGTGGCGCGCGGACCTTCGGCTGGGCGCCGTGCGGGCAGATGACGGCACACTCTACGTCGTCATCGAGTCCGACTGGCCGTGGAAGGGGCAGCTTCGCTTCGATAAACCGCGTCATTCCGAGAACTTACACATGCCGTGGGACTACCCGCGTCTGAATCAGTTCCCGGAGTGGTTTACCGCAACTCCCAATGCAACCTTTACCATTGATTCCGGCATCTTAACGGGCGAGCAGCTCAGGAACGGTATCCCTGTCTCGGTGACGCCCGAAGCGCCGGTCCGGCTGCGTGTGCAGCCCAAGGAGGGTGGATGATCGAGACGACACGCCGTCAGTTCTTGACCACGGTAGCGGCGGCCGGCGCCGCGATGGCTTTCACGAAGCCGGCGGCGGCCCAGACGACGTTGCTGCCGGTGTGTGTGTTTTCAAAGCACCTGCACTTTATCGAGGACTACTCGGAACTCGGGAAGACGGCCAAGGCCATCGGCGTGGATGGGTTGGACCTGACCGTGCGTGCGGGTGGCCATGTTGAACCCGGCACGGTGGCAGCGGATCTCCCGCGCGCCGTGGAGGCGATTCGCGCGGAAGGCGTGGACGTTAACATGATTACAACCGGTCTGAAAAGCGGACACGATCCGGATGCTAAACCGATTCTGGAAGCGGCGTCCAAACTTGGAATCCGCTATGCGCGCATCGGCAACCACAAATACACCGAGAACGGCGATATCCTTAAAGAACTGGATGCATTTACAGGCGAAGTGAAGCGTCTCGGAGAAGTGCTGGCCGCGTGCAACATGGTCGGCGGCTATCACAACCATTCGGGTGCGTACAACGTGGGCGGTCCGCTGTGGGATCTTCATCGCATGATTACGTCCATCGGCATGGACTGCATCGGATCGAATTTCGATGTGGGTCACGCCATGGCGGAGGGCGCGGCCGGAGCGTGGCGCGCGAACACGCAACTGATGGCGCCCCACGTGAAGATGATGTCGATCAAGGATTTCGATTGGGAAAACAGCGAGCCGAAATGGGGCCCATTGGGCAAGGGCTGCGTGCAAACCGTGGATATGCTCAAGATCGTGCGCGCGGCCGGATTCGCAGGACCCTTATCGTTGCACTTCGAATACAAAGTGTCGTCGCGCGACGCCATTTTGGAGGAAATGCGCGCGGCGGCTATCACCTTGCGGGGCTATCTCGCCGAAGCCGGATACGCATAACTTAAGAGGAATCGTTCTGTGTTGATGACGGTGCTTGTTGTATTGGGATGGATTGTGTTCGGACTCGCGATTCTGACCGGGCTGGTGCTGGACCTGCTTGGACTCTTCGGCAATTGGGTCATCCTGGCGGCCATGGCATGCGCGTGGGGGTTCAGCGGTTTCACCTACTTCGGGTGGCAAGGCCTGGCCATCATGCTGGTACTGGCCATCGCGGGCGAAGTGCTTGAGACCGTCGCCGCCGGTTATGGCGCGAAAAAGTTCGGCGGAAGCAAAGGGACAATTGTCGCAACACTTGTCGGATGCATCCTGGGCGCAATCCTCTTCACCCCACTCATCCCTGTTCCCCTGGTCGGCACTCTAATTGGCGCATGCCTGGGCGCGTTTCTTGGGGCTACCCTCTACGAATACATCCAGATGGAAAAGAAGGTAGGCCAAGCATTGTGGACCGGCCTTGGCGCGGCGCTGGGCAAAGTGGCAGGAGTCTTCGCAAAGCTCGGCATGGGATTTGGAATGCTAATCGTCGCTGCGGTGACGTTTTAGCGACTCCAAAGCATGTGAACTCTGCAATCCGCAAATTGACATCCCCTGTACTCGGGTGATACACCCTCGATAGCTGCCTTAGTCACGGCATAACCGAGGAGAGTTCGCGTTACCATGAGTGGCAAGTCAACGGAGTCGAGCAAGGTAGAATACGGTCGCAAGGACATTGCGGAATTGCGCGAGGCTGTCGCGCGGATCGTCGCGACGACTCCGGTAACCGATATCCACACGCATCTCTACGCGCCACCATTCGGTTCGCTCTTGCTGTATGGCGTAGATGAACTGCTCACGTATCACTACTTGATTGCCGAGGTCCTGCGGGCCACGCGTATCCCCTATGATGACTTCTGGGCAATGGACAAACAGGCCCAGGCCGGTTTTATCTGGAAGGAACTTTTCATCAACCGATCTCCCTATAGCGAGGCGTGCCGCGGTGTGTTGACCGCGCTCGACAAGCTGGGGCTAGACGTGAAAGCGCGCG
>JAIBAQ010000040.1 GCA_019695095.1 Candidatus Hydrogenedentota bacterium | reverse complement strand
AAATCCACCTACGGCTGCTTCCGTCAAGACCTGACCGGGTTTGGCGGCATCCCGTTGAGTGGGACCCAGCCGTCACCTTATGCTCCGTCAAAAATAACACCGGCCTCCCGCGCGCCGGTTCGAAAACGATTGACACGCCAACGGAGACCATGCCGCCAACGCGCGCATAACGCGATGCGGACCGCTGAATACGGTACCATTCGCACAGCGCTCATTGCAAACAGTGGACGCATCCGTTCACGCCCAACACAACCTGCTTTGAGTAGCGTAACGCTTGAGATGCGCGCCTTTTCCCCGAAAATGACGTCCGCAATGGCGGAATCCGGGGACTTACCCAATCTATGCAATCACGGTTACGGCCAACCTTCGTCGACACACCTGCCGGCAGCCAAGCGTCTTGACTTTTGCCTTTTCAGCTACACCTTCCGCCCACTGAAATCCAAGCCCGATACTCGCGAACGACACGTCGCTCCCGGCGTCTCGGCGGCCCTGCGCGAGTGAAAATCCTGTCTGGGCCCCCATCCTTTGAAGCATTCCCCAGTTTGGCATCCGGCCGGCCGCCGACAACTGCCGGTTGCCATTTCAAATGCCGAATCGGCATTCTGTAGTCCACGTTACGAAGACCGCGCCGGGGTGGGGCGGCATTTGGGGGGACCGAGTCCTCGGACTCGAAATCTGGGAGTCGACCGATACCATGCAGACTATTCGGACGAAGTCATTAATCTCTCTGCACCAAGTTGCGCTGTTCGTGGCGCTACTATTGTGTGCACAACTTGTCTCATCAGGCGCCTTCGCGCAGAGTGCCTCCGCGGCTAAGGGGGAATTGCTTTACAACGGCATCCAACTGCCCGAGGTGTGGCCGCCGCGCGATCTGCCGGTGAGCCGCGAACCAATGCCGCTTCCCTATCTGAAAACGCCGCCGGCCGTGATCCCCATCGACGTAGGCCGGCAACTCTTTGTGGATGACTTCTTGGTTGAGGATACGACCCTTGCCCGCACGCATCATCCCGCAACCTATTTCCCTGGCAACCCCGTTTTGAAGCCCGATTCCCCGTGGGAGAGCGAAGGCAGCAAGAGCCAGGAACACCCCGCGCCGACGGCCATGGTATTCAGCGATGGCGTGTGGTTTGACCCGCAAGATAACCTCTTCAAGATGTGGTACATGGGCGGATACACGGTGACGACGTGCTACGCCACCTCCAAGGACGGTATCCATTGGGAAAAGCCTATGCTCGACGTCGTGCCGAACACCAACATCGTTCAAGCTGCCAAGCGCGACTCCACGACGGTGTGGCTCGATCTGCTGGAGAAGGATCCGGTACGCCGGTACAAGCTCTTCGAATTCGGCTGGACAGGCAAAAGCAGGCACAACCTCACGATCTTTTTTTCGAGCGACGGCATACATTGGGGCGACCCCGTGGGATCCAGTGGGACGGTGGGCGACCGTACAACGGTGTTCTACAACCCCTTCCGGAACGTATGGGTCTATGGTATTCGCGACTATGATCACACGACCATCGGACGGTTCCGCCGGTATGCGGAAGGAGCGGACGTCCTTGCCGCGTCACAATGGGAGGATAAGAAGTCTCCATTCTGGGTAGGCGCGGACAACCTCGACCCGCAACGCGACGATCTGAAGACTCCGTGCGAACTCTACAACCTCGACGCCGTGGCCTATGAAAGCATCATGATCGGGCTCTTCTCGATTTGGCGCGGGCAGCCAACCGATCGCGCCAAACCCAATGAGATCTGTATCGGCTATACGCGCGATGGATTCCATTGGGATCGTCCCACGCACGAACCGTTCATTCCCGTTTCGGAGAAATACGGCGACTGGAATTGGGGCAACGTGCAGTCCGCGGGCGGCTGCTGCCTTGTCGTGGGCGATCAGATTTACTTCTACATGAGTGGCCGGTCCGGCGTGCAGGGCTCGCCCGCATCGGGCACCAGCGCAACCGGTCTTGCCACACTTCGTCGCGACGGATTCGTATCAATGGACGCCGGGGATACCGAAGGCGTATTGACCACACGACCCGTGACATTCAAAGGCAAGTATCTGTACGTCAACGTCGACGATCCGAACGGGCAATTGTCTGTGGAAGTCCTCGACGAAAACGGTAAAATCATTAAACGATTCAAGAAGGACAAGTGCACTCCAATCAGCGCGAACAGCACGATCCAGCGTGTTGCATGGAAGAAGACGGACGACCTCTCGGCTCTGGCCGGTAAACCCGTGCGTTTCCGCTTCCATCTGACCAACGGCAAGCTCTACAGCTTCTGGGTCAGTCCCGACGCATCAGGCGCCAGCTACGGCTACGTGGCCGCGGGCGGCCCGGGCTTCACCGGACCGACCGATACGGTGGGTGCGCCGCCATCGAAGTAATGCGAAGTTTATCGGTTCACTGAGAAATCCAAGTTGCTAGGTTGAGAATCGAAGGTGGGAATGGCTGAGCAATTCCCTGCGAGACTGCACGTGTTGATGGCGCGCGACGCTCCGTACGCCGTTGTCGTGCGCAGAGGTCCATCGAAGAAGGTTGCTGTGATTGGTTGGGACCGCAGCAGCGACGAATTTCTGGTCGGCCAGTGGATGAACGGCCGCATTTACGAACGACGGTGCGACCTTTCGCCGGATGGCAAGCACCTCATCTATTTCGCCATGAACGGCCATTGGGATTCCGAGACGCAAGGATCGTGGACGGGCATATCCCGTGCTCCCTACCTGAAAGCACTCACGCTTTGGCCCAAGGGCGATTGCTGGTTGGGCGGCGGAATGTTCTTGTCGAATTCTAGTTATTGGCTGAATGGCGGTTGTTCCAACGTTCCGTTACGTGATGACTCTGGCCTCAAATGCAGCACCGAGTATCCGTGGCCCGTCCGTTACGGCTCCGAGTGTACCAGCGTGTACTATCCACGATTGATCCGTGACGGTTGGTCCGAGTTGCCGCATAAGCGCGAAGCGAAATGGAACACATTCATGCTCTTTGAGAAGAGGATCAACGAAGAATGGACCATCAACAAAATCGCGCATGAAACGCTACCCCAGCAGAAGGGGCAGGGCTGCTATTTCGACGAACATGTGCTCCAAAATGGGCGTACCGGCGTAGTTATCGAGTGTCCGACATGGGAATGGGCAGAAGTGGATGGACAGCGGCTCGTATGGGCCGAAAGCGGGAAGTTGTACTCCGGACAGCTTGACGCCAATGGCCTGTGCCACGTGAAAGTCCTATATGACTTCAACGCGCTGAATTTTGAACAGCTTGAGGCACCATACTGACGAACGACAAAAAAATGAGACCCCGCGTTGCCGCAGGGTCTCATTGAGAATGTTCTGACTATGCAATGGGCCTAGAAGGCCGCCTCGAACGTGTATTGACCGGAGCCCAACTCCAGCTCAAGCACGCCTTCCTTAGCTTTGCCGACCTTGATGCCTTCGACATCCTTCACCGGTTTGCCGCCCTCGGTGACGCTGGCCGCGTCGGTCGTAGGCATATATGCGACAGCGGTCGAGTTCGCGGGCACGGTTACTTGCCAGATGAGCTTTCCGTTCGCGCGCCGCCACTCGCTGAAGATCTGCCCGAACTGCGACTTCCACGAAGCCTTCACAAAGTCGAGTCCTTCAACCGGCGTAGGCTTCAGCACGAGCTTCTGCGCGCCGGGGCTGTCTGGACGGATACCCGCGAGACCCTGGTAGAACCATGTAATCAGGTCACCCACTAACATGACGTGGTTGTGCGAGTTCATCGCTGGATCCGCCGTGTCGCCGTTCCACAGTTCCCACACCGTCGTCGCGTTCTTGTTGACCATGTAGCCCCAGCTTGGATAGTCGCTCTGCTGCGTGATCGTGTAGGCGACGTCCGAGCGACCGTTGTCGGCGAGAACGCGCATGAGCCACTGTCCACCGATAAGGCCGGTGCTTGTGTGGCCCTTGTTGTCGATCATAATCTTGTCGACCAGCCGCTGGAACAGGCGGTCCTTGCCGTCTTCCGGCACCAGGCCAAACGCAATGGGCAGTACGCAGGTTGTGGCCGCGCCGTTCGCATACTTGGCTTCTTCCGCATTCCAGAACTTCTTGTTAAAGGCCGTCTTCAACCGCTCGGCCAGCGCAAGGTATTCCTTCTCGTCGTCCTTTTTGCCGAGCATCTTCGCGTACTTCGCCATCAGCGTGAGGTCGTAGTAAAGATACGCGGTACCCAGAAAGTCGCCGGGCGTCTGACGCATCGGGTCTTTCGAATGGATCAGGTGCTGTTCCTCGGGCGGCACACACCAATCCCCGTAGTTATCCTTGGGATAGATGTCGTCCTTGAGTCCGGCCTCCATGTGCTTGATCCATTTGCGCATGCCGTCGTAGTGGCGCTCAATGGTGCGGCTGTCGCCATACTGGTCGTAGACCATGCCGGGCACGATGACGAACGTGCTCGGCCACGTAACGTTGTCGTTGTACAGCGGCCAATAAGTCGGGCACACGTCCGATATGCTGCCGTCTTCTCTTTGGCCATCGTGCATATCGCATATCCACTTGGAGTGGAAGGCGGACGTGTCGAACATGAACGACTCGCCGCGCGACACTTCGGAGCGGTCGCCAAGCCAGCCTTGGCGCTCGTCGCGTTGCGGACAGTCGGTGGGCATGCTGCGGTAGTTGCCACGCGTACCCCACACGACGTTCTTGTAGATGGCGTTCACGAGCTTGTTGGAGCATTCGAAGCTGCCTGCGGGCGTGACAGCATCGTGGACGACGCATCCTTCAAGTACATCGAGATCGGGCTGGCCGGGATAGCCGACCAACTCGACGAAGCGGAAGCCGTGATACGTGAAGCGAGGTTCGTAGGTTTCTTTGCCCGAACCTTTGAGGATGTACTCATCCGTAACCTTCGCGCCACGGATGTTGTCGAGGTAGAGCGTTCCGTCGTCGTGGACGACTTCTGAGTGACGCAGAGTGACGCGCGTTCCAGCGGGCCCTTTCACCTTCAACTTGCACCAGCCCACCATGTTCTGCCCCATATCGAAGACGTACATGCCCGGCTTGGGGTTCGTCATCGCGACGGGATGCAGTACGGCGTTCACCTTGATTGGCTTGGACATCTGCGCCGACATGACTTCACCGGGTTTCTCGACCAACAGCGGCGTCTGCCATTGCGAGTCATCGAAGCCGGTCTTGTCCCAGCCCGGCATCTCCAATCGAGCATCGTAGGTCTCGCCGTCGTACTCATTGTTGGCACGAATCGGGCCAGCCGTTGTCAGCTTCCACGATTCATCGCTGACGACTTCCTGCACCGAGCCGTCGGCCATTTCAAGCCGAAGCTGAAACAACAGTTTTGGATAACCGTACGTGCGGGTTGCTGTCGGTTCGCCGGTTCGCGGGGCGTAGTAGCGGCCATTACCCAGCCAAACGCCTACGGCATTCTTTCCGGACTGAACCACGTCCGTCACATCATACGTGTTGTAGAAGGTCCGCTTGTTGTATTCGGTACATCCCGGCGCAAGCACCTGATCGCCGATTCGCTCGCCGTTTATGTAGAGTTCGTAGAGGCCAAGACCGCTGATATACACCATGGCCCGCTTTACCGGACTGGCCGCATCGAATTCGCGACGCAACATGCGTGCAGGCAGCACACGAGACTCCGGTTTCTTGGGCGTGCCCCAAGGTTGCAGGTCACTCGCGCCAAGATCCTTGGCCTTGCCCCAATTGGCATCGTCGAATCCCGCCGTGTTCCAACCATCGGCTTTGGCGTCGCTCGCCTTCCATTCTCCATCGGTTGTCACAAGAACCGGATCGCCGCCATCGAATCGCAGCACGAACGCGGCCAGCAACCCGGCAGGATTCGGTCCGGTTCCCATGTTGTCCACGGAGACGGCCAGCACATTCTTACCCGGTGTGAGCACGTCGGCAATGGATTTCTCGGTCGCGCCCTTGAACGAATTGAAGTCGACGGCATGCGTCCCGTTGACAAACAGTGAGCCCTGGTTATCACCGGAGAGATACGCTGTCGCCGAAGTCAGTACGCGGCCCGCAGGGACATCGATGGTCTTCCGGAAGTAACGAGACCCTACCGGGGCCGACTGAGCGGGATCGCCCTCGGCAAACCAGATCCAACGCGCCTTCGCAATGTCGCCTGCGCTATCCGCGGGTTCGTCACCACCGTCGAGACCGATCCATTTCGCGGTCCACTCTTCGGGTTTCAGAACACCCATGGACCACTGCGCCGGTTCGCTCCACGCGGATTCCTTGCCGGCTTCGTCCCACAGGCGAACCTTCCACCAACAGGGCTGGAATGAAGCCAGCGCCGTGCCCGAGTAGACGACGTTGAGGGACTGATCGGACTTCACTTTGCCGGTATCCCACAGGTCGCCTTTGTCTGCCGCCAGGTTGTCTTTCGACGACGCCACGATTATTTGGTAGGCCGACTGCGCCCGGTCGCGCCCGGCTGCCTCCATCTTCCAGCTCAAGCGTGGCTGTGTGATATCGATGCCCAATGGATTTGACCGGTATTCGCACCGTAACCCATAGACCAACGCGTCGCTTTCCGCTGCCATCACTGTTGATACCCCTGTCGCGGCCACAAGGCACGCTACTAGAACCCCCAATTGTCGAATGTACATGAGCTTTACCTCCCTCTTCGCGCATGAAGCACCAGCATACAGGATGAAGACCTACAGGGGAAAGCAAAGATGTCGGAATCTGTCAATGTCAGTCTGGAACTTGCCATACACAGACGCTATGATGCCAAAATCGCTCTGGCAGCCGCCGGAAGGATGCTCACCTACCCGTGTGCGCGAGTTGGCTTTGCCGAGTCTCTCAAAAACACACGATGAAACTTGATACGAGGAAGGATCTTGACTTATGCACCGAACCCACTCTCTCCTCATCGAAGATTCTAAACCAAGCGCCGCCCTGTTGCCTCAGCAAGTCCACCCGTCGTACAGAAAGACCGATGCAGAACTTACCCCCTCGCGGCGTGGTTTTCTGTTGTCGGCGGCAGCCCTCGGCGCAGGTCTATTCGTGCCCTTCCGCACGTATGCCGCGGATGCTCAAGCCGCCCCTGCCGTAGCGAGCGCACCTCCGCAACGGGTCATGCTGTCCATCTCTGAAGACCCGGCCCATTGCGTGAGCGTAGTCTGGCGCGCACAAGGGCAAATCGAGAAACCACAGGTTCAAATCGCCCCGCTGACTGCGGCGCCCCTCACGGATAAAGATGCGATTGCATTTCCCGCGTCGCCGCAGGCGCCGCTAACCACTGCGACCGGCGAGCTGGTCTATTCCTATGCACACTCGATCAAAGGCCTCAATCCCGCCACCCAGTACTGCTATCGCGTTGGCGATGGGACTTCATGGAGCGAGTGGAATGTCTTCCGCACGGCGGAAGCGTCCGCCGCTCCGTTCAAGTTCCTCTACCTGGGCGACGTTCAGAATGACATTCGCTCCATGTGCACACGCGCAATGCGGAAGGCTTATCAACATGCGCCGGATGCGGCGCTGGCCTTGTTTGCGGGCGACTTGGTCACCGATGGATGGGACGACAACCTATGGAGCGAATTCGCGTACGCGACGTCGGTACTCTCCCAGACGATGCCGTGTTTGCCCACTCCCGGCAACCATGACACGAAGACCAAGACGCCGATGACCTACCCTTATGGTGCGCATCCCGCGTATCACGCGCATTTCAAGTTGCCGGAGAACGGACCCGAAAACACACCAGGACTTAAGCAAGAAGCCTATTTCGTGGACTATCAGGGGGTTCGCTTCATTTCGCTCAATACAAACGCTTTCGAGGACGATGCTCCGCAGGAAGTGCAGAAAGCCCAACTGAGATGGTTCGAGAAACTGCTGGCCGAGAACCCCAACCGTTGGACCATCGTGACGCACCATCACCCCATTTACTCGGTTAGCGAGGGCCGCGACAATGAGTATCTGCGCGGCCTGTTGCGTCCGCTCTATGACAAGTACCGGGTTGATCTCGTCCTTCAGGGACATGACCACGCCTACGGACGCACGCACAAGGTGGCGGGCGACAAGATTGTGGGAGCGTCCGATCCCGGCACTGTCTATGTCGTGTCTGTGTCCGGCCCGAAGCAATATGAGGTCGGCCCCAAATTCGGGGACTTGATGGCGAAAACCGCAGGTCACATGCAGCTCTATCAGGTTGTGGAGGTAAGCAGCGATCGCCTGGCTATGGACACCTTTGGTATTGACGGACAGCGGCTTGACGGTTTCCAACTCACCAAAGACGCGTCCGGGATGTCGACGTACTCGACGACGTAGGCCAGATTAAGACAGACAAGACGGATCCGTTGAACTCAGCGGATCCGTCTTGATTCTTTTTAGACGAAAGAACCGGGGCTCCACCATTGGCGGAGCCCCGGTTCGATAAACGCCAATCGCTTATTTGCCCTTTTCCATGTGCGGGATGCGCATGCTGTAGAAGGAGCGATAGACAAAGACGAGCGACAAGAGGAAGAAGACTACCGCCGCAGTGATTCGTTGCGTGTTAGTCAGCTCAATGGCCAATTCTACGGCCAGCAAGCCAAACAAGGTCGTGAACTTGATGACGGGGTTCATGGCCACCGAGGACGTATCCTTGAACGGATCGCCGACCGTGTCGCCGACGACCGTCGCGTCGTGGAGTTCCGTACCCTTCGCCTTCAGCTCTGTCTCCACCAGCTTCTTGGCGTTGTCCCATGCGCCGCCGGCGTTGGCCATGAAGATGGCCTGGTACAGCCCGAAGATCGCGATGGAGATCAGGTAGCCGATGAAGAAGTAGTGGTTCAGACACGCGAAGCTGAGCGTGGAGAAGAACACGCCCAGGAAGATGTTGAACATGCCCATCTGCGCGTACTGTGTGCAGATGGCCACGACCTTCTTGGAATCCTCGACCGAGGCTTTCTCACCGCCGCCTTCGAGCTTGATGTTCTTCTTGATGAACTCAACAGCCTTGTACGCGCCGGTGGCAACAGCCTGAGTGGCCGCGCCGGAGAACCAGTAGATGACCGCGCCGCCCGTGATAAGGCCCAGCAGGAACACCGGGTTCAGAATGGACAGACCCTGCGCCACAACTGCCGCCGTGAATTCCTTGTTGAGCATTTCGATGATCGAGAAGATAAGCGTGGTCGCGCCCACAACGGCCGTACCTATCAAAACAGGCTTCGCCGTCGCTTTGAAGGTGTTGCCCGCACCGTCGTTTTCTTCGAGGAACTCTTTGCCCAATTCGAATTTCACATCGAAACCGAAGTTCTTCTTGATGTCTTCCTGGATATTGGGAATCGTCTCAATGGTCGAGAGTTCGAACACCGACTGGGCGTTGTCCGTAACGGGACCATACGAGTCGACCGCGATGGTGACAGGGCCCATGCCCAGGAAACCGAAGGCCACAAGACCGAATGCGAAGATGGCAGGCGCCGACATGATTCCGGCAAGGCCGGTCGTGCTCACGCCGAAAGCAAGTCCCATCAGCGAAATGATGGCAAGGCCCATCCAGTATGCGCTGAAGTTACCGGCCACAAAACCGCTGATGATATTCAAGCTCGCGCCGCCTTCGCGGGACGCCGCGACGATTTCACGCACGTGACGGCTGTTTGTGGATGTAAAAACCTTCACCAGTTCAGGGATGATTGCGCCGGCAATCGTGCCGCACGTGATAATGGTTGCCAGCTTCCACCACAGCGAACCGTCGCCGACACTCTTGATGAGCAGGAAGGACAACACGTACGTCATCACAATGGAGACTACCGAGGTAAGCCAGACGAGCGTAGTCAGCGGAATCTCGAAGTTGAACTTGTCGGCGTTGCCGTACTTACCCTTGGCCCACATGTCGTTGATGTAATAAGAAACCGCACTGGTGACGATCATGCCGATACGCATCACGAAGATCCACACCAGAAGTTGGACCTGCGTGGTCAGATCCGGTACGGCGAGCAGAATGAAAGTAATCAACGCCACGCCCGTTACGCCGTAGGTCTCGAAACCGTCAGCCGTCGGGCCGACCGAGTCGCCCGCGTTGTCGCCGGTGCAGTCCGCGATTACGCCGGGGTTACGAGCATCGTCTTCCTTAATCTTGAAGACGATCTTCATGAGGTCCGAACCGATGTCGGCGATTTTTGTGAAGATACCGCCCGCGATACGCAGCGCGGCGGCGCCCAGCGATTCGCCAATAGCAAACCCGATAAAGCAGGGGCCAGCCCAATCCGAGGGGATGAACAGCAGGATGCACAGCATGATCACCAACTCGACCGAGATCAGGAGCATTCCGATGCTCATACCGGCCTGAAGGGGAATCGCCATCGTCGGGAAGGGCTTGCCCTTCAAACTGGCGAACGCGGTGCGTGAGTTGGCGAAGGTGTTGATTCGGATACCGAACCATGCCACGCCATAGCTTCCCAAAATACCGATGACGCTGAAGACCACGATGGTCACGACCTTCTCGGGCGCAAAGTGCTGCAGGAATCCGAAATAGACGACGATAATCGCCGCAATGAACAGCCAGAGCAGTGCCAAGAATTTGCCCTGGGTGAACAAGTAGGTCTTGCAGGTCTCATAGATGAGCTCGGAGATCTCCAACATCGACTTGTGAACCTGCAAATTACGGATCTTGAAAAACTGCATCAAGCCGAATGCCACACCACCGATGCAAATAAGCAGCCCAAGAAGGAGCAGCATGTGCCCGTTGATGAATCCCATGAAAGTCACGCTGGCCAGGTCAGGCATCACGAGATCGGCCTCACTCGCCGCTGCCATTTGCGTAGGCAGTACTGCCATGAGCGCCAAGATTCCCAGCAAGACCTTCCAGACGGACGACCTTGCCGGAGGTCGGCATAAGTCATTAAACATAGTACGCTCCTCGTTTGGTTTACGTTTTACTAAAATCCACGGAAGATTGCCGGAAAGGCTTCTCTACGGCGTGCCCCCCAGTGAAGGTGCTTGATGGTACTCAAATCGGGGACAGAGAAGCAAGTTTCGTATCCGATTATGGACCTTTCCCACCACAACCACGGAAACCCTGCATCGCGCCCAAGTATTCCTAGTGCAGGTGACTGGCCACTCCGCTTCTGAGGGTCACACACCCGCCGGCTTCTACGAAATCAGGCTTAGGTCCACGTAACGGGCGGTACGGGGAATCCCCTTTGACTCAATCCAGGCTCGGAGACTCGCCGGCCCAGAAGGAAGGGATATGGGCCGGAATTCACAGTCGGTTTTCGAATCGCGTAGTGGCTGCCGAACGTGTACGCCGCCAATCACAAGGTGGGCCTCCCACGGCTCCGGCGGGTCCCTCACATCTTCGCCTGAAAACACCAACTTAGCGGCATAGTTCCCCTTGACTGTTACCTCAATACTCCAGAACCCGCCGTTTGGACCGGCGGGGGCTTCACCCGACCGTTGGTCTTGGAGCGTCAGGTAGACGGGGTTCGCGTGAGGGTCGCCCACGACAATTCGTGGCGGCGCGTATCCGCGTGTGCTCGAGACATCCTGCAACCACGCCTCGTAATCCCGCCGCATCTGGGCGACTTGTTCGTTGTGCTCGGAAGCAATATCGCGCTCTTCGCCAGGGTCTGCACTCAGGTCGTATAGTTCGACACCGTTCACGAGTTTGTATTGTTGAGTGCGCACGGCACAGTTGTTGTAGGGTTCGGGCACGTCCCCGCGATGCCATTGAAAGAACAGAGTGCGGTCCTGCCAGCCGGATTCGGTTGAAGAACCTGTCAACAACGCCCACAAACTCTTGCCATCAAACTTCACCGTGTTGGGAGAATGGACGTCACAGGCATCGAGGAGCGTTGGAGCGATATCGATATGCGCCGCGACGCGATCGATGTCGCGGCCCGCCGTGAGCTCTTTGGGATAGCGGATGAAGCAAGGCACCCGGATTCCCCCTTGGTAGACTGTGCCTTTGGCGCCTCGCATATGCGCATTGAAACGATCCTTCTCTCCGCCGGTCTGAGCGCCGTTGTCGGTCATGAAAACAACAATCGTGTTGTCGGCAATTTGAAGACGGTCCAGCGTCTGCAATAGACGGCCCACATTCTCGTCCAGATTCGCGATCATGCCGTACATCTTGGCTATGGATTCGGGTAGCCCCATAGCCGTATAGGGTGCGACGTATTTGTCATCCACCAACAGCGGCGTATGGGGCGCATTTGTGGGGAAGTAGCAGAAGAACGGCTCGTTGGCATGGGACTCGATGAAGCGTATGGCCGCATCGGCGAATATATCAGTGCAGTAACCGCTGTGAGGCTCAAGGGAACCATTGTTAGAAAGTATTGGGTTGAAGTAACCTCCGCTCCCCGGCGGGTCGGATGGCTGCATAAGCCCACCGCCGCGAATCACCAGCGATTCTTGAAACCCTTTGTCCATGGCGCGCATGGGGAAACAATCGCCGAGGTGCCATTTTCCAAAAATGCCCGTGCGATAGCCCGCGCCAACCAGCATTTCGGCGAGCGTCACCTCATCGGGATGCATCATGGCACGGCCCCGATACGTGTCGATGGCGCAGGTGCGGTAGTTGTAGCGGCCGGTCATGAGGCTCGCTCGAGTGGGAGCGCACACCGGGCAATTGTGGTATTGCGTCAATCGCGTGCTTTGTGCGTATAAGGCATCGATATTGGGAGTCTTGAGGTGCGGATTTCCCAGGCATCCCAAGTCCCCATAACCTTGGTCATCAGTGAGTATCAGGAGGACATTAGGCTTACGGCGGGGCGCCTCTTGCGCATGCGCCAACCCTCCCGCGACTACAGCGGATAGCGCAGTACTTTTGAGGAAATCTCTTCGGCTTAAGCTCTGCAATGCCTCAGATCCTCCCGCGAGGCCCGGACGTCTATGCGTATCTTCGGGCCCGTTTAGTCAGCGCGATAATCGCCACTGCAAAGAATGCCGCAAGAAACGGTACAAGCACAAACGGCTTCAAAGGAAGCGCGCCCAAATCCAGCGTTGGGTCGGTGTTGTTGCCGAACTCCACCGCGTTGGAGTAGCCGTCGTTGTCGAAATCGTCGTTGGGCGCGACATCTTCGATGGCCTGTATCGCGTCCACCTGGCTGAAGTTAATGATTGTCCACTCAAACTCGTCAAGCATACCGTCGCCGTCGGCGTCCGCCGAATCGGGAACGCCGTTGTTGTTCGTATCGGGGCCCGTCATGCGGACGATGAGCCGCGACGGCCGCGTCGCATCGTGATAGATAGTATTCGTGGCCACGACTGTGTGCGTTTCTTGATTGAACGGTTCGCCCGTGTTCGTATTGACACCAAATCGCGGGTAGTTGCTGCTCGATATGTCGACGCGAATCCGGTGACCCGCATTGAACGCGATACAGGTTTCCCACAAGTCGATGGTGAACTCGTAGGGCGTGCCGGGCGTGAGCAGTTCATCGGCGTTCAGCGTGTTGCGGTGGCGCGCGCGAACGATACCGTCACACACGATCATCGAACGTCCATCCGGATAAACGTCGCAGAGCTTCGCCGTGAAGTCGGTGTCGAGCGCGGAACTGGATGCGTACAGGACGACGGTCACCTGTCCCGTGATTTCCACGTAGTTTTGAAGCACGGGTGTTGTGAACGAGACGACGTCATCTCGCGCTTCGAGCGCAGCTTGATCGTACGGACCTTTGGATATAGAGAGATTTGCCCCGCCCAGGGTGGGCACGGGGTTCGTTGGGTCATACTGATACACATCGGTCGCTTCGCTGCCCGTGGGGCGAGTCATGTTCAGTGCGCCCCCTTGATGCAGGTAGTACGAGACCGTCGTCGCGGGGACCGGCCACGTATTTGCATAGCGCCACACATTGCCGGGTCCGCTTGGCTGAGTCACGTCGCCGAGCACGTAGTACGCGACGGGGGGATCGTCATCGACGCCAGTATCAATCCCTTTCATCCAGTAATCCAGCCATTCGAAGCTGTTGTGACTGTCCATCCCCGGAGAAGCGGAATTGGCGGGCCAAGCGAACGTGCTTTCGGGATTGCCGTGACCATAGGGTCCGATGATGAGCTTATGCTGTCCCTGGGAACCCGGCTGTCCATTGTTTTGCAGGAGTTGAAAATTGCGAATCGTGCCTTTAAGAAATATGTCGTACCACCCTCCCACATTGGCCGTCGGCCACGTAACCTGATCGTACCTCGTTTCCGGCCGCATCACATCCCAGAAGGGATCGTTGGGATACGGATGAGCCTTCACCACCGTGTTGAGATAGGCAAGCGCCTCAGGACCGCGGCCCGACATCCAGTCTTCAGCCAAAGCCTTGCGAAACGTACCTCCCGCGAACATGGCTTGATCATACAAGTCCGAAGCGGCCACACCGATATGTTGGCAGATCACTCCAGGAGGCAGGCTCGCCATGAGAAAGTTTTGCGATATGCCGCGCGCCGATCCTCCGATTGTGCCAATCTTGCCGTTACACCAGGTTTGGGCAAGAATCCATTGAACCGTTTCATAGCCGTCCTTGTTGTCTCCGTAGCCGTCGTCTCGATACGCGCGGAAGATGTCTTCCGATGCGAATGTGCCCCGGATATCCTGCGAAACAACGACATATCCGCGCGCGTTCCAGAGTGGCCACTCGTTCACGCTGTCCTGATTCTTGTTATAGGTTGTACGGTACAGCACTGTGGGCCAGGGTCCGGTGCCGCTTGGGCGGTACACGTCGGTGGCGAGCAGCGTCCCGTCGGACATGGGGATCATGTGGGTAGAGAAGTTGTTGCTTGCTTCCAGTGCAAAGTCGATCCCCGTCACTGTGTGGGTGAAATCGACTTCCACAACTCCGGGCGCGCTCACTTCCGAGTAAGTAGGTATAGGCGATGCAAGCTGGACACCGTTGTACAACTCGGCAATCCAATTCGTCGAGTACACGAATATGAGCACGCGGTCCAATCCGGGCGTGCTGTCGCTGATACTAAACGTGTATACACCGGAACTGTTGGTGGTGACTGTGGACTCGACGGGAATTGAGTCGCCGGGTTGGCCGCTTCCGAGGCCGGACACACGCGTCGCCCCAACGGTGACGTCGGCAATTGGAGAACTGTCAGCCTGATTGGTAACTGTTCCGGAGAGTGTGATCGTTGCCGCTTGCGAGACCGCTGCAATCCCGCACAGCGCAACCAGCATAGTAAGACGCGCCAAAATTCGCCCAATCATGGATTGCCCCCCAAGTACTGCTTCGGCTCAAGCGACGGGTTCTCTGAGGAATTATACCGGCTCATTGCATCCTATGTCCGTCTGGCCTGCTACGTCCCGCCGGACCGGTGGCATTTAGCCATAGAACACCGGCCTGCGCTAACCGGTTCCATGGAAGAAGTTGACAGACCGGAAGTGAGAAAACTGAATGCTTATCGCGCATCCTCCGGCGCTCCCTAAACCAGAAGGTGTTCTCGGTGTCTCTGTCGCGTTGACTATCTGAGTGCGCGGCTCTATTGTGCCGTATGGAGACCTCAGACCATCGACTTGCCGGGGGGATAGCTATGGAACGTCGCACGTTCATCGCTGGAATAGGAGGAGGCGCCTTAAGCGCCTTGTTGGCCGAGTCGGCACTGGCCGCGCCTGGCCTCAGCGAAAGCAAAACAAACGTGCTTTCCCCATTTGCCGAGCGAACGGTGCAGCGTTCCTCGATCCGCATCACGCTGGGCGAGACACGTATCGTCATGCGAGGCCCGATGTTTCCGACAATGGCCCGACTGGGCGGGGATACCGTTGTACTTCACGCGCAGGCGGTTGAGGAAGGCGGGCCGCTTGCAGCGGTGCGCTCGGAAGACTTGGGGGCTACGTGGAGAGGAGTTCGCGTGGACATCGCGGGCATGGCCCTGAACACGTTTCGTCTGGCCAACGGCAGATGCGTTTCCATTCACTATGAAACCCAGGCTATCGACGGCAAACCCGGCTGGCGTTCGACAAAACGATGGGAATCCACGGACAATTGGAGCACTGTCCGTGGACCGCTGGAGGATGGACGCCTCTTTCTGCCTGCCGATCGCTTCAAGCCGGACAGGCCCAAGTGGTTTCACGGGAATACGGTTCAATTGCCCAACGGAGACTTGGTTGCCGCCATGCAAGACTTCCGCACCCCATCGGAGTTTTCGACGTTCGTGGCACTCTCCAAGGATGAAGGTGTCAATTGGGAATACCTTTCAGACGTGGGTAGCCTGGACACGATCGACGATCCCGAGGGGCGCACGAAGACCGGTTGGACCCTGTGGGGCCCGTGCGAGCCCAATCTGGTACACCTTGGCGACGGACGCATGGTGTGCGTGATGCGGCTAGTGAATGACGATAGCAGCCCTCTGATGGGCAAACCGTCGGAGACCTATCGCGACCTGAACTATGCCGTGCCCGGCACCGGCATCTATCCTGGTAATGTGTTGTCTGCGGACGCTTACTACGAGCCAGGCCCTCCGAGCGCGCCGCTTGTCATCTCCTACTCGCAGGACTTTGCCCGCACCTGGACGCGCCCAAAGCCCATGCGACAAGCTCGCGGGTGCTTTCCGAGGATGGCGCTTTCCGATGGCGTTCTGGCATTGACGTACGGTGGATTGGCATACCCGCGCTGGGGTAATTGCGTCGTGTTCAGCACGGACGGCGGCGAAACCTGGACCGATGAAATCAACTTCGCGCCGAATATGACCACCGGTTACACAGACGTTCTGGCAATAGGCTCCAGGAAGTTCCTGTGCGTATTCGATTGCACACCGCCACAACCGTGGACAAACCACGCGGCTCACTGGGTGGGCGCGCTGGACGTAACGGTTGCGTAAGCCAAGCGGGCGTCAGAACACGCGGACTTCGTCCACGTAGCAGACCCCTTCACTGCCCACGTCGGAATGGTCGACCTCGGTACAGTTGTACGACACTTTGCCGACGAGAATACTTGGCGCTTCAGCGAGGAACATGCCCTTGTGCGAGAAGGTCCACACGCGTTCGAACTTGGCGCCATCGGTGCTGGATTCGACAACTCCCGACTGCTCGAGCCAGCGCACGCGCACCCAAACCCATTGGGATGGATCGTGCTTGCCGAACAATTGTTGTTCGCCGTTGAGGTCCGACTGCAAGCTTCCGTCACTTCGAAGCCCCACGCGGAAGAATGCGCCGGAAGGCCAACGCAATGCGACGGCCGGTCCCCACGACATGCCACCGTCCGTACCCTGCTTCATTCTGAACACAAAACCGTGCGCCGGCGCGGTCAGTGGATGAGTAAGGAATGCATAGGTGCTTGCCTTGGCGGTGATCGCCAGAACGCCATCTCTCGCTGCAAAAGCATTTGAGTTCAGGGGTGAGACGCTTGGAGTCCACTTCAGCAGATCGTCTGCCTTCGCAACGAGTCTTGCTTCTCCCCACGCAGGGGCGGCAAGCAAGGCATTCAACTCGGCCGACCGCGCTTCGCTTTTCGCGGCTACCTGTGCCTGACGATCATCGACGCCTTTGTCAACGGCGGCCTGCAATGCGTCTGTCAAATGGGCTTGATAGTCCTTGTGAACGACATCCATCACGGCAGGCTCTGCCAACCACCCGGCTATAGTGTGCATGCGCGCATTGACTTGCAGTAGCTTCTTCATCAGTTCCGGGGTGGGTTTGGAATTGTTGTTGCAGATGACGCCAATGCTGTTGCTTGCGTTGTAACCCGAGACAAAATACCGGAGATAGTCGAAGTCCCCGTAGTTGCCTTCGCGGCCTTCCCCGCGCAAGATGAAATCGACGTACGCGTCCGCCTGCGGCAGATAACAGAATCCGTGACCGAGCGCGGTGGTCGAGTGCCACTCGAGAATGCCATCCTCGCCCAACAATGCACGCGTCCGGCGAGCCAACGCATACAACGCGGGCACGCTCTTCATATATTGGCCATCGAAATACAGTCCATCGGGTTTGTACTCGCGCATGACCTTCGAAATCTCGTCCATGAAGAGATCGATATTAACCCCATCGGGCCAGCCGGGCGGGAAGCCGGTTTGCTCGAAGTGATCGAAACTGTTCATGGCCTTCGATTCGATGGGCGTACCCTTCAGGAAGTAATACGGACTGGTATAGACGATGAACCGCTGGCCGTGGTCATGCATGGTCTTGCGAACACGCGCGAATTCCGCTTCGCCGAGGCGCGGCACGAAGGCTAAATTCCAGTCCTTCCACAGCATAACCTCCGATTGCAGCAGGACCGTGTTGCCTTCCTGTGACCATGCGATCAGATCGTCGTCCTTCGGATAGCCGAGCGTGTTGGACCAATGCCACACGACATTGTCGGTGATGGAGCGTTTCCAGTCGTAGGGTTTGGGAGGGCAAATCCCAATCCACAGCACGCCGTCCGCGGGGATTGTCAGCTTCGTGATTTTGCTGCCGTATACGTTGTCGTCGAACTTGGTATTCGGATCCGAGGCAAACAGTCCATAGCCTCCCCACTCGTCGAGAATCAGGCAATTCGATTCATCCGGCGCATAGAATCCGATGTTGATCATGCGAGTAACGTCAATCGTCACCGCCTCGTGCGCGTGAAACATGAACAGAGAATCGCCGTTGACGCGAAGATCCAGCTTAGGTGTGTCGAACTGGGCAAACGCGAAGCCAGGGCCTGTATGCGTCAGCTTCGGAAGCGCGCCCACCCCTGCTATTTGCAGTTGCACGATTTCCCGTTCGTGTCCGATTCGTTGCCTGAGGGAACCCTTACCGGCGGTGTTCAGCGTGAATTGCGCGCCCGTTGTCACGACGCGCAAGGCATCGGACGAGACGGTCGCGCTGTCAACCTGCATGCCGCGCTGCGGATTCGGAAACACGTCCGGATTCATCAACTCTTGAAAGGTAGGCGCCGCCGCGTGTGCGAGGCCAGTTGCGGCAGTCAGCGTTAGCAACATCGTCAAGATAACAGCGTCGAATCGCGCGTGATTCGACGCAAAGGTCCAGTCATGTTTGCGCATGGTTTCCACTCCCCCCCAACCTGGAAATCGAACGTTCGCGACTATCATAGCCAATCGCGAAGCGAATCGCGCAATGGACGTCAGCGAATCGTATAGCTATAGAGTGAGGCGTGTTTCAGCACAAAACGCAAACGGATCTCGGCGCCTTTTGGCAATTCGCTGCCGCCTTTCCACTGGACTGCGCGCCTGAGCGAATCCTCGTTCATCACTTCACACTCGCTTGCTCCGTAGCCTTTCAGGACCTTTCCTTCGCCATCCAGTACCTCAATGGCAAGCGAACCCGTGGAAGCGTCGGCATTGACAACCAGCGAAGATCCAGGCGACAGGAACGAGTGCGTCTCGACGATTCCCTCTTCCTCTGCATCCAGCGACACAAACCGGTCGAGCGGCCAAGCCGCGCGCGCGATGGTCACACGCTTCTTCGGTGTATAGCCGCCGTGTGTGGTGTTGATTGCGGTGTAATAGACCCAGAGCTCGTCGCCAACGGCAACGGGCATGTTTGCAGTGCCCAAAATACAACCCGCGTCATACTCGTAAGGGCCATTGGGGATGACCGGCGAGCGGTCTTCGCAGCGTTTCCACACACGGCCATCACGGCTATGGACCAACTGTACGTCGATGGGGCCGTCCTGCCCGCTCTGCTCGGGGCCTTTTTCCGCGGGCTCGCCGCGGTAGCGGAAATGCGTGACGAACCCAAGATACTGGCCTCCATACGGGAAGGCCGCCATGTTGTAGAAGTGGGAACAAATGCCATCTTCCGCCTTCGTCTGCGCATCGTCGATTTCGTCTGGAGCCATCACGAGTACAGGGGCGCTCCACGTTTGAAGGTCCCTGCTCGTGGAGAGATATACAAGCCTTCTACTGAACCCCCGGTAGTCGTGGGACTTCTTAAAGAACGCCAAGTATTCACCGGTCTTCGGGTCTAGGGTGAGCGTGCACGTATCGCCACCATCCAACACCGGCTCGTTCGGGTTCGGCGTCCAATGCAGGCCATCTGAGCTGGTTGCCGTGGTATACCCGGACTTCTTGCCCCCTTTGGAACGCCCGAACATCACATAGCGCATCTCGGGATCGGATTGATTCGCATTGAACACAATGCTTGGACTGTGAAAGTCGAAGACGATGTTGGTGTGCGGATTGCCTCCAAACGAGAAGAGATTCAGTTCGGGCCGATCCCAGCGAATACCGTCGGCTGAGGTCGCATAGAGCACATGGTTCTTGGCCTGGTCGCCGAGCTTGGGATCGCGCGCGGTGCCGGCCAGCGTATCCCCTGCGCTCATATACCACATGCGGAACCCATTCGTCGCGGCGTCCGGCAGCACCGTACCGTACACGTATACCCGGTTCCCCTCCCACGGCTTTTCGGGTATCAATACCGGTTCGCTGAGCTTGCTGCATGCATGCGCACGACGCAAGACACCCTGTTTTCGCGCGACGCAGATGTCGTCAACAAAGAGCTGCGACACACTGGCTTCGGGGGTATTAGCGGCGGCAAGTCCGACGACTAAGACAGCACATCCGGCAAAGAACATTGCGTCCCCATTCTCCCTGAAAGGGTCAATCCAAGAGCACTTCACCGGACTTTGAATCAAGTACGGTTGTGGTCCATGGCTCCAGCACAATAGTGTGGAGCGCACCATTTGGCAACACGAGGTTTCGCGGACCGCCAGTTTCGGTGTGAATCCAGAGCACCTCGGAATCGGCGTGCAACACGTCGTTCTTGTCATTGTAGATATGCGCTCCACCTTGCCGGAATAGCTCACGCAGCAACGCCGGATTTTTGAGGGGCAGCGCGGAGTACCACACGGTGATCCCCGCAACTGTCTTGCGGGCCAGCGCCACTTCACGCGAACCTCCGTAGTATCCGAGCGTCTCGCTCTGCGGATCGACGATCTGAAATGTCGGCGAGGTCCAGGCATCCTGAATAGTGATGTCGATGCGCGTCTCGGGAAATCCGGGAGCAAGCACGTTTTCGCGAATGAGGAGTTGCGGCGGCAGGTTCACTGTCGATTTCTCCACGTTGAACCCGGTAATCGCGCTCACCCGTTCCACGCTGAGCGAGTTTCCGTCCGTGTATCCCGGCGCGTATACCCACACAACCGTTCGGTTGGGTGTCAATACCCGTTCCTTGATGAAAGCCACGTGAGCGTCCGTCAAGTACGGGGTGAACCCAAAGACAATGGTCCGGTAGGGAGTCAGATCGAGCAGCGGCAAATCGTCCAGATAAGCGAGATCGAACACGGCCCCGCTCTTGTAGGAATCGGCCACGGTGCGATTCAGCGCTTCAAATGACAACGTCTCCGTGCGATCCCAGTGGGCCGACTGATTGTATCCTCCCAGATACATGGGGGCGAGATAGTAGAAGCAGCGGGTGTCATACACAATCAACACGTCGGCCGCCGAACGGCGCGGCCTTTCTTGCAGCGCTCGCGCAAACTTCAGTTCTTCCCTGGCTTCCCGCATCAGATCCGGGTGGTCCCACCAACCTCCGTCGCCGTTACCGCCCGCGCGTCCAAAATCGAACCACCACATGCCTGCTCCATTCGTGAAACAATGGGCGTTGTTGCGCCGCATGGTGGCGATGGAGTCTTCAATGTTCGCGGGGGCAAAGGGTCCGGGCCGCGAGAAGTGATCGCCGTACAGCGTCGGATGGTCGTTCTCACTGATCCATAGCTTGCCGTGGGCCTGGATGCTGGCCATGAGGCAACGGAAATGTCCCGTCCCTCCCAGAAAACGCGCATCAAATTCGTAGGAGAAGGGAGACGATAAGAAGTCGACGAAGGGCGATTCGAGGACTGTACGTGCTTCAAGGTGACCGCCCGATGCCTGATGCGAGAGGTGTAAGACGTAGGCGTGGAATAAGCCCGTCAGTATCGGGCGAGACCATGACTCCTTGACAATGCGGCAGAAGTGAAGCGGCACCTTCGCCACAAGTTCCTGGTGGCACTGGTAGTAGTCGATGGCCCGCCGTTCGGTCTGCGGATCGCGGAACATCTTCTCGTGCGTGCGGAAACGCGTGTTCAGATCAGGGACCGTCGCATTATCAAGTGAAGCGGAAGCATCCTTCCACGCGGCGCGAAGCGCCTCGTTCGTCCCATACCGCTCGGACAGCCAATCACGGAAGTGACGGGTCATGGCCGCGCCCGTATCCGGTTCAAACTCAAAGCCGGGATAGAACCACTCCCCCCATTCCCCACCGCAAATGAGCACCGCGAAAAGCGAATTGCCCTCGTCAGAATTCGCAAGGCCGCGTAAAAGTATCGACAATTGATCGCCCGCCTCATCCAACCAGCGTTGCGATGCGAAACTGACTCGTTTCCGGTCTTGCGGCTTTGCACGCGCTTCTTCGGGGATATTGGAGCCAGGAATCAACGCATAGTCGACTCGGTCTTCAGGGTGCTTATCCAGCCACCATCCCGGGGGCTCGACGTTGAGGCGCAACAGGACTGCCGCGTCGGCCCGTACGTCTCGTATTGCCCTAATCTGACGCCGGACATAATCGACGTCAACTCCCGACTCAGTCCAGAGTCCTCCCAGTCCGGCCTCGCAGGCAAATAAGCGATATCCTGCTTGGGCGAAGTCTTTAAAGTGGTCTTGCGCCCCAGGCAGCCAGGGTTCGCTCGAGAGCCGTCCCGTGGGGTGATAGATCATCGCGGGTTCAGGATTGCCGTTCAGGAAAATCGTTTGCCTGCCCATGTAGGGTCTCAGTTCCGCCGAGATGGGCGCCCCGCTCAGGATAGCAACGAGTATGGCCGCAAAACTCGTCGTCATACATCCTCTCTCCCCTTGATGCTATTTGGCAATTGGAAGATCGACTCACCGTTAGTCTCTATGACGTGCCGATACCAGTACGCTGAATCTTTCCAGATACGTTCTTGAGTTTCGAAATTGACGTACACAAGTCCCAGCCGTTCTTTGTAACCCTCTGACCACTCAAAATTGTCGAGAAGGCTCCAATGAAAATACCCGCGCACTTCGGCTCCCTCGGTCATGGCCCGGGCCAGTTCGCGCAGGTAGCGGGCCGTGTAGTCGATGCGCTGGGGATCGTGAACGCCACCATCCAGCGACACCCAGTCCGTGCAGGACGCGCCGTTTTCCGTGATCACGATTGGGGCACGATAGCGTTCATAGAACCACTTTACGCCCCAATACATGGCCTCGGGCGTCACTACCATCTTGAAGGCGTTGAGAGGAATGTTCACCGGCCACGGCGCATCCTCGGGCATGACCGAATCACCCGCGCGGACATAACTTCCCGCATAGAGATTAGCACCGAAAAAGTCGGGGCGCGCATGGATAGTTGGAAGGTCATGCGCGAATCCATCGGGCATGTCCCGTTCGCACAGCGAGAGCATGTCGTCGGGGTAGGAGCCGAAGAAGATCGGATCAAGCCACCACGTGTTGGACCAGCACGTTTTCTTTTCGAAGCGGAACATCTTGTCTTGCGCCGCACGCTGGTCCTCGGGAGAGTCTGTGGCAGGAATACACACGACTGCATGCGGCGCAAGGCCGACGGAACACTTCGACGCACTGCGCGCGCGCAGTGTCTGCGTAGCCTTTCCGTGGGCCAAAAGCACGTGATGGCCCACTCGGAGAAGCTCGGGAAACGGCAACTTCAAACCAGGCGCATGCTCGCCTCGCTCATACCCCATTCCGACGAAAATCTGGGGCTCGTTGAACGTTACCCAGTGGGAGACGCGGTCGGAAAGACGCGCGACTGCCGCTTCCGCGTAAGAAGCGAACCAGTCGGCACTTTCCCGGTTGAGCCAACCGCCCCGGCAATGAAGCGCGTACGGAAGGTCCCAATGAAAAAGGGTGACGTGAGGCACAATACCTGCCTCACACAAGGCATCTACGAGTCGATCATAGAAGTCCAGTCCCGCCTGGTTTGCGCTTCCAATGCCTGCCGGGAAAATTCGCGGCCACGACAGACTGAAGCGATATGCGCGCAGTCCCATGCGGCGCATGGTGTCAATGTCTTCGCGATACCGGTGATAATGGTCGCACGCGGTCTTAGACGTGTGCCCGAGCCAGATGCGGCCAGGCGTTTGCTCAAAGGCGTCCCAAATGGACTTACCTCTGCCGTCCTCCTGCGCAGCCCCCTCGATTTGCTGTGCCGATGTGGCGGCGCCCCACAGGAAATCTCTTGGAAATGCGAGCATGGCCCTCTTCCCAATTGCCCAAACCAACTAGAAGAAGTCGGAGTCTCTGTTTCCGCCCCGTGCTCGCGCGGTTCTTTGCCCCCTCGCCGTGTATGATATCGAATCCCTGCTCCAGGAAGGAACCGAATTCTGGCAACAACGGCGTTGTCACAGGTCGACACCGCATCTAAAATAGAAACAGGAACGCACGGGACTAGCTACATCATAGAAAGGACTGCGGGGTGTCTATGTACCAACAGAATACAAAGCTAACGAGTCTCATATGCTTAGTGATTGCCACGGCATTTTTGTGCGTTGCCGCTCCGGCGCAAAACCTGGACTTGAGCTCCGCTACCGTGTGTGTCGATGGAAATCGCAACGCGGCCCGTGTGGCGGCCACGGTTCTTTCGGAAGAAGTCGAGAAGCGTTGCGGATTGAAGTGGCAAATCGTGGGCAAGCGTCCCTCGCATGGAACCGTGATTGAGGTGCTCGTAGAATCCAATGTCTCGAAATTATCCGATGCCTACCGAATTGAGACTTCTCAGGAACCGGACTCCACCCGTGTCCGCATCGTAGGCGCGAGCAAGCGTGGCGCGCTGTTTGGCGTCGGGTATCTCCTTCGAAAGTTGGAGTGGCGGCCAGGCACGGCGTATCTGCCACATCCCATAAACGTGTCGGCATCGCCTGAGTATGCGATTCGCGGACACCAACTGGGTTACCGAGCCACGGCGAATTCCTACGACGCGTGGACGCCAGAACAGTACGACCAGTATATTCGCGAGCTCGCCCTGTTCGGCACGAATGCCATCGAGACTATTCCGATACAAGACGAGCGGCCGACGGTAGGGTCTACGCCACGACAGGTCATGGACCGTGCGGTTAGCGCATCGTGCGACAAGTACGGACTGGACTACTGGATCTGGACGCCTGCCAGCTTCGACTTGAACGACACGGCTTTGCGCGCCAAGGCGCTCGACGAGCACGAAGAAGCGTATAAGGGATTCAAGAGACTCGACGCCGTGTTCTTTCCCGGCGGCGATCCAGGAGACAATCCGCCCGAACTTGTTATGCCGTTTCTCGAAGATGTCTCCAAACGCTTGATTAAGTACCACCCCAAGGCAAAAGTCTGGGTATCGCTTCAAGGCTTCACGGATGCGCAGGTCGATGTGTTCTACGCGTGGATGGAAGAACACAAACCGACATGGCTGGGTGGCGTAGTGGCCGGGCCTTCCAGCCCGTCCATCTCCGAGACGCGCTTGCGTCTCGATAAACGGTACGGGATTCGTCACTATCCGGATATAACGCACGTCATCCGGGCCCAGTACGCCGTGCCCTGGATAGACCCCGCGTTTGCGTTCACTCTGGGCCGAGAGCCGGTCAATCCGCGACCCGTGTTTTATCGCACTGTGCACAACAATCTCGCGCCGTATACGAATGGATTTCTGACGTATTCAGACGGCATTCACGACGATGTGAATAAAGTCGTGTGGAGTTCTCTGGGATGGAACACGCAGGCCGATCTCCGCGAGATATTGACCGACTACGCTCGATTGTTCTTCGGCCCCGATGTTGCCGAGACCGCTGCAGACGGCATCTTCGCCTTGGAAAAGAACTGGGAGGGTTCGCTCGCGAATAACGGCGGTGTAGATGCTACTCTTGCCCTTTGGAAGGGAATCGAAGAGAAGTCGCCACAACTTTCCGGGAATTGGCGTTGGCAACTCTGCCTGCTTCGCGCCTATTACGACACATACGTGCGGCATCGCCTAATCAACGAATCGGGCTTGGAAGAAGAAGCAAATGCCCGAATGCTCGAAGCCTCGACGGCAGGATCGGAAAAGGCCATTGACGCGGCGCTGGCCGCGCTAGCCCGTGTAGATACGGCTCCAGTCCGGCCCGAGCTGCGGCAACGAATCGTAGACTTGTGCGAAGCATTGTGGCAGTCGATTGGATTACAGACCAGCGTGGAGAAGTATAAGGCCAGCGGCGCGGAGCGCGGAGCTGTGCTCGACTACGTGGATTATCCACTCAACAACCGCTGGTGGCTTGAAGACGAGTTGGCAAAAGTACGCGCGTTGCCTGATGAGACTTCCAAAGTCGCGCGATTGCGTGAACTTGCCATGTGGGAACACCCCGGCACAGGGAGCTTCTACGACGACATCGGCAATGTAGCCCAGTGCGATCACGTTATCCGTTCGGAAGCCGCCAACACACTTCTTGACCCGGACCGCGCAGCCATCCCCGATTTCATGTGGTGGGATAGCGGCAAGCGGCGCGTGCGGCAGTCGTGGATGAGCAAGATGGACTGGCCCGACGGACTGCGTTACATGGGACTGGACCCCAACGCGGATTATGTGTTTCGGACGACAGGCGTGAGCTCTTGCCTTCCGCGCGCGAACGGTGTCCGCCTCATTCCCACACAGGACGGCCGTGAGGTGGGCGACATTAAGGAATTCCCCGTCCCCCGCCGTGCCTACCGTGAGGGAAATCTAACCATAACATTCGACATACCCTTCGAACCCGGCATCAATTGGCGTCAAATGTCGCGCATTTCGGAGGCTTGGCTCATCAAGAAGTGAGTGATGCCGCTTCGCCGAGCTAGTTGTGATGTGACCGTGATCGATCTGCGGGTGAATTTCCATTTCTACCCCAAGTGAAGTTGGGGGACGCGGCGTTCATGCGCCGCACTGAATGGAAGGGATGACCCATGAAGTACCGGGGATTCACCCTGATCGAGTTGTTGGTAGTCATCGCGATTATCGGGATTCTGGCCGCAGTGTTGTTGCCCGCATTGGCGCGAGCCCGGGAGGCGGCGCGGCGCGCATCCTGCGCGAACAACTTGAAGCAGTGGGGCATCGTTTTCAATATGTACTCCGCCGAAAACAGGGAGATGTACCCGGATCTTCAGCGGTTACTACCAGGATTCGACCACAATCTCCTTGGGGTGGATATGCGCAGTGTCTACCCGGAATACATGACCGATCCGAAGCTCATTCTGTGTCCGTCGGATTCGCATGTCGAAGGCAATACATACGATAGCGGCATCCTGGAATTGGAGCAGGGCGTCGACCGAATCAATGCCCTTATTGCTCAAGGGAAGGCCAACGCCAACTGCATGCTGACTCATCTCAGCTATTCCCGGTCGTACTGTTACTTCGGATATGCCATGACGCACGGAGCAACTGCGCGGCTGGTCTGGAAATCCAACGAATACGCAAATACGGGCGTCAGAGACTTCTATCAGGGAGGAAGTATTGACGAGCTAAAGCTGGACGTCGGCCCGGAATGCCCGTATGCAGAAGGGCAGCCAAATCAGGCGCAGTCAGGAGACGGCGGGTTTTGGGTCGGAGTCTATGAGATTCCGGAGGGAATGCGCGAAGAGTACGCCGCGAACGGAATCAACAAGGACGGAGCAATCGCGTTCGCGGGTAAAGATGCGCTACTGACATGGGTGACTTCATCCAAAATTCTGGAACGCGCCGTGGGGTTCGACGAATCCGGCGATATGATCCTCGGACCTGATTTGGTCTATCACCTTCGCGAAGGAATCGAGCGATTCCTAATTACAGACGTCAACAATCCGGCAGCAAGCGCCAAAGCGGCCGCGGATATCCCCACGATGTGTGATGCGTGGGGGACGGTCAAGAAAGTGAATGGCTCGGATACCGGGTTGGCAGCGATTCCGGCATTCAATCATGTGCCCGGCGGCGCAAACGTGTTGTATGCGGATGGGCACGCCGAATTCTTGAAATACACGCAATACGGCGGCAAGTTCCCCGTCATTGGATACGATGACCGGTATCCTCAAAAGGTGCAGATCTGGGCTTCGTATATCCTGGAGGGCACTGCGGGATAGCAAATCCCGAGAGCCCCCGTGTCAGTGAAGAAGGTCACTCCAGCTTGAGGAGAACCGTTGCTATGCCGCGTCCACGCACGGCGATCTTCTGTCCTTTTGCCAGCGGTGTGCCGTTTTCACCGAAAAGGTCGGTCAACAGCATTGCCTTGGGCTTCACGCCCTCCAGATGGATCGTCGTTTCTGCGCTTTGACCCGAGGGGTTGTACAAGCGAGCCAGCACACCGCCTTCGGTCGGCAACAATTCACTAAGTATGACGGGGCCCTTGTCCAACGCGACGAACGACTGCTTCGCCGTCGCGTGGCCGTCCACACAGGCGGCACCCGTACGGCCCGGCGTCAAGTCAAGCGTGCGCGCCCATCCAAATTGCGTGGCGGCGACAGGATCGAACGGCGCATCGGACAGGCGCACGGAAAACGCGAAGCGGATGTCGCCGCCTTGAGACGCTTTGTAGTTCGTGTGCCAATAATTGTTGAACACGTACGCGTAGAGAATATGCCGATTGCCGTTCAGGCGGTTTGGCCATAATCCCCGATTGATGTCGCCCACGCAGAATAGCGGCGCATCGGGCGCTGCCACGTAAGCCGAACCCGTGTTGTTGCCTACCGCCGCAAACGTGTTGACGCAATACCACTCACGGCAAGCGCCCGGCATCTGGTCCGTGTCAGCCTCAATGATTCCATACGGCAGTTCAATGAAGGCTTTCGCTTCATCCGGCGTATTCAACCCGAATGGGAAAACGAAATACCCCGCTTCTTTCTCAAGTGTTTCCTGTTTGTGAACAACGTTCACGACGTCCAGCGTACCGTCGGCGTGAAGCACGAGATCCGTGTCCACCGGCGAAACTGCCCCACCCGCGCGCTGGATGTGAAGGACCGCTCTCGCGGGTCCGTTCTCCACCAGGCTGACTGTCGCGGAATCGTGTGTATTTACCGCAAGATCCGTGCAGCGCTTGGCCGGGGGATGAATCATCGCAGTGCCGTTTCCGCCGGTTACGTACAGGTATTGGTTCAGGCCATAACCTGATTTCGCGTCCACCCACTCTCTACCGGTCGCGGTGTCGGTGATGCGATCAAGGCCGCCTGTTTTCGGGTCAATGTGAATGCGGTACTTCGATGTCTTCCACGTGTAGTCGTCGCCGTCTTTGAGAAGCAAACCCTCTACGGCCTTCTTCTTCGTTGTCAGTTCAAAGATGCGGTAACCCATCGCAGGGACTCGGGGCGCGACAAAGCACAATCCTCCGTCGGCGGTCTTCTGAGCAGGAACGAATCTTCCGGTGGACTTGTCTCGAACCGCGTTGACGGCGGATTCGCATGGAACGCTGACGGGCACATCACGCTCCCATGACAATGGGTTGGAGACAAGCAAGGTGCGTCCGCTCTCGTTCGGTCGAGCGCCGGCCAATGTGCAGAGCGCGGTATTGCCGTTTTGCGCCCACGCTTTACCTTGCTTCAACGACCTGTCCGCGTAGGCTGCTTTACGGGCCCACTGCCCAGAGGTCTGCGGATTGTTCGGGTCGCTGATACTCACCGCGGAACCCCACGTGTGTTCGTCGTAGTAGAGGATTTCCTTCCATGCGTCCGCATACGTGTCGAGCGTCGCATCGCCGTGACCTTTTGCCGCGGCCAGCGCGCCCCATTTCTCTGCCGCGCAAAGGTCAGCCTTGGCCCAGCGGACCATAGCCGTTTCGGCAGCCGAAGACGCCGCTCCGTCTTCCCAGAACACGCCCATGTCGCCGCGGTACACAGGCAGCGCGTTGCCAAAATTCTCTTCCACATAGCGGAAGTATTCGTCCGGCGTTGACAGAATCACCTTCGGAAAGTCCCACTTGCGGTTCCATTCCGCGGCCACATCCGCATAGCTGGGAGACATTACTCTATTGTCGACGAAACCTCCGTTGATGAAAATGGCGTCGCACGGATAGTCTTCGCGCGTGAACGACTTCATGAATCTCGGGAGGGTGGCCTCCATCGAATCGAGGCTCTCCTGCATTCGGATTTGGCACACCTGGAAGTACGTTCGCGTGAACGTCGTGAGCAAACGCGAACCGTCCGGGGATTCCCACCAGAACGGAGACTGAATCATCTCGGGGTCGGCGTGTTTGAACACGGGTCCACGATCCTCGTTGATCGCTTCCGAAAAGTATTTCACGCCGGCTGCCCGGAAAAGCATCGGCAGGGTACCCACCGACGTGGGCACGTCGTTGAGCGAGGCCATTTCCACGGGCACGCCCAGGCTGCGCCCGTATTTCTGGGCAGGACGCAGCAACCACATCATTTCTTCACCGGAACACATGCCAGTCAACATGTTCAGATAGAGCGCCGTCAGCCCCAATTTCCGGTCTCGAATGGCCTGCTCAATCGCAGGTACCGCGTCAGGCCTGAGTTCCTTTATCCAATCCGCCTGCGCAAATACCTCGAGGCTGTATTTGAAATCCGGGTTGGATTTGGAGGCATCCAGGGAAAGCATGGCGTTGTTCACGTGCAGTTCCATGCACTTTTCTTGCAGGTCCGTGTAGCCAATATCCGTGTGCGTCGAGGCCGCCACGAATAGCTTGTACTGCTTCTCGGGAAAGGCCTTAAAAGCGGCCTCCTCCACTTTGTCGCCGACGGTTAGCTGCACGCGGCGGCTTTCCGTTTGCGTGAACGGCGGTACAAGCAGGTGGAACGCTTGCGCGCCTTGTTTAATGTCGATTGCCTGACTCGTTTCGGGCGAATCGGCCAACACCAGCGTGCCCGTGCCTTCGAGCCCCGCGTTTTCGATTTCGACTCGGACCGCTTGCTTCAGCACGCCATCCACGTTCTTGAACATCGGTGTACTTGACGCGTTGATCCGGCTCACTTGCGGCGTATTCGGTATCCCCGACTCCAGCGTCACTGCGTCAAAGAGCATCCACGATCCGGCCGTGGTGGTAAGCGTGACGGTGTTTTCACCACGGCGCAGCCAGTTCCCCGGAAACACGAACGGCTGTGCGTGCCGCCGCCCTGCGTGCGAGTCGGTCAATGACGGGTCGCCGGCGCCTCCCGGCAATTGAACCGCCGGGCATTCGTGTCCGTTTACCGTCACGGCCAATACCGGCGCGGAGGGCTGCGTATCACAGAGGTAGACCATAATGCGGCACGCGCTCTTCGGCGCCTTGCGCATGCGCCACTTCACGGAATAGGGATGGGTCTTGGATTCCGCCCACGCGTCATCGGGTCCGGGTTGGATGTAGGGCCAGTTCTTTCGCGCCGTGCTCGCGCCAACCGTGAATGTCACATCCTGCGGAAATGCCTTCGAATAGTCCGCATACGCACCGGCAATGGCAAACTCCCCATAGCTGCCGTCCACATGACCTATACTCCAAATCGATTCCGCCGCCGCCACACCCGACAGCAACATGGACAACCCGAGAATCGCCGCAACAGTTTGAGTTCGCATGGCCCCATCTCTCTCTTGGTTGAGAACCCCCATTCACGCTATGAACGAGTATAGGCGAATCGCATCCCATTTGGCGAGGCGATTCAGGAGATGGAACTGGTCTAGTTACACGAAAGAGAGTTCCAGTGGAGCAAATTGCATAGAAACCCTGGCAGGAATCTCGCACATTGGATCCTGCTGCCAGGAGCTTTCATTTGCATCGTCCAGAAGCACCGTGAGATGCTCATTTCTAAAGAGGGACATGGAATGAGACGACAACAAAGATCCGTGCTTCTGGTGGCAAAGGGTGTACAGATGCTCTGTGCGTCTGCGGTGCTTGTGTGCTGCGCGAGCCAACTTGCAGGCGCCCAGCAGCCTGGCTGGCCGGCCTTTCGCGGCCCATACGGCGATGGACATGTGCTCGCAGAGGGAGATACGAAAACCATCGGCCTTCCCCTCCACTGGAGCGAGACTGAGAATGTAAAGTGGAAATCGGCACTGCCACTCCAGGGATGGTCCACGCCCGTGGTAATGGACGGCCAGGTGTGGATGACTTCGGCCACCGAGGACGGCAAGGAATTCCACGCCAACTGCCTGGATGCCAATACAGGCGCCGTGCTCTTTGATGAAACGGTGTTTACCTGCGACAACCCCGAACCCCTTGACAACGAAGTGAATGGATACGCCTCTCCTTCCCCAGCTATCGAACATGGCCGCGTATACGTCCATTTCGGCAGTTACGGCACAGCATGCCTGGACACGGCGACAGGGAAAGCTCTGTGGAAACGGACGGACCTCCCATGCCGTCACCTTCGGGGGCCGGGATCTTCTATCATTCTTTTCAAGCACTTGCTGATCCTGACGCTTGACGGCGTGGACCAGCAATACCTCACTGCGCTCAATAAAGACACGGGAGAAACCGTGTGGAGAACAGACCGGACAACGGAATGGAATGACCTGGACGAGCAAGGCAAGCCCATACGCGAAGGCGATTGGCGCAAATCCTATACTTCGCCAATTATCATCGACGTTGCCGGTAAGCCGCTCCTGATTAGCGTCGGGTCAAAGGCAACCTACGCATACGAACCCCTGACCGGCAAAGCTGTCTGGAACGTTCCCATGCCAGGATTCACGCCCGCCGCAAGCCCGGCATACGGAGCCGGGCTGGTGTTTGTATTTACAGGGCAGGGCCAGGTAGAGATGTGGGCCATACGTCCGGATGGACAGGGCGACGTGAGCAACAAGCACATTGCGTGGAAGACCGACGAGGCAGCCATAATCCCGCTGGAGCCTTCGCCTATCGTCATCGACGGTTTGCTGTACCTGTGCAGCAATCAGGGGATGGTAACCTGTATGGAAGCACGGACTGGCGCCAAAGTGTGGGCGAAGGATCTCGGCGGAAACTTCTTGTCCTCTCCGATTTACGCTGATGGCAAGCTGTATTTCTCGAGCACGCAAGGCAAGACAACGGTATTCAAGGCAGGACCAACGCTTGAAATCCTTGCCACAAACGAACTCGAGAACGGGTTCATGGCGTCGCCCGCGGTAGATGGCAAAGCCCTGATATTGCGGACCAAGACCCATGTGTACAGAATTGAAGAAACGCCAAACTAACCACACTGAGCACGCGAGCGGAAAGGGATTCACGATGGGCATCGATCGCCGCACATTTCTAAGGACGATTATGGCGGCGGGTACCGTAAGCGGAGTCCCGGTTGCATTTGCGCATTTGGCTCCCGACGTGCGGTCGAGCGTGTGGACCGCGCTTGATCAAGTTGCCTTTGCAGCGGCACAACAAACCGGCTGGCCGGAATTTCGCGGCCCGTTCGGCGATGGACACGTTCGCCCGCAGGGAGACACGCAGCCAGTCGGATTGCCCGTATCGTGGAGCGAAACGGAAAACGTAAAGTGGAAGACGGCTCTGCCGCTGAAGGGCTGGTCGACGCCCGTGGTACTTGATGGCCAGGTTTGGATGACCATGGCGACCGACGAGGGCACGGAATTCTTCGCTGTCTGTCTGGATGCGAAGACGGGCGAAATACGTTTCAACGAGAAGGTCTTCACGTGCGACAAGCCTGAGCCGCTTGGCAACGGCGTCAACGGCTACGCTTCGCCTTCTCCCGTCATCGAAGCAGGCCGAGTGTACGTCCATTTCGGAGTCTACGGAACCGCGTGTCTGGACACGACAACCGGCAAGCCCATTTGGAGTCGAAACGACCTGCCGTGCCGTCACTATCGCGGGCCCGGCTCGTCGCCCATCATTTTCGAGAACCTTCTTGTATTGACGTTCGATGGAGTCGACCAGCAGTACCTGACCGCGCTCGACAAGACCACCGGCGAGACACGATGGAGAACCGACCGAACCACGAAGTGGAATGACCTCGACGAGACAGGCAAGCCCAAACGCGAGGGAGATTATCGCAAGGCGTTCAGCACGCCGTTGGCAATCAAAGTGGGCTTGTCGTATCAACTGGTAAGCGCCGGTTCGTCTTCAGCCTTCGCGTACGAACCGCTCACGGGCAAGGAAATCTGGAACGTACCCACGACCGGTTACACATCCGCGTCACGTCCGGTCTATGGCGACGGACTCGTGTTCGTGGTATCGGGCCGGGGCGAAAGCGAGTTGTTGGCGATTCGGCCCGATGGACATGGCGACATTAGCGAAACGCATGTCGCGTGGAAGACTGCCGAGTCGGCCATTCTTCCGCAGGAACCTTCGCCGATCTTCATCGACGGCCTTCTCTACCTGATCAGCAATAGCGGAATGATCACGTGCCTGGAAGCGGCAACCGGAGCAAAGGTCTGGGAGCAGAAGGCGGGCGGCAACTACGTGACTTCGCCGATATTCGCGGATGGCCACATCTATTTCTCAAGCACGCAAGGAAAGACCACGGTTCTCAAGGCGGGCAAGACTCCGGAAATCGTCGCGACGAATGAACTTGAAGACGGCTTCATGGCGTCGCCCGCTGTTGACGGCAACGCACTCATACTGCGGACAAAGACGCACGTCTACCGCATTGAGGGATAGGTTCTCGGAAGCGAGTCAGTGAATTCGGGGGGCGTGCCGCGCCAACGGCACGAGAAAGGAACTGTCATGCCGGAAATTCAGTTGGGTCTTAATACCGAGGCATTTCGACACGCGGACAAGCCACTTGAATACGCCTTGGCCGCAATTCGCAAGCAAGGTTATCGATACTGCGAATTGAACATGTTAAATGGCCGCGATCTGCTATGCGAAGCGGGTTACTACGGCGCGGTAAGCATGGAACGCGATCCGCTTGAGGTCCGCGAGATTGTCGAACGTTTCGGACTGAAGGTCAGCGCGGTGTCCGCACACGCGCCCATGGCCCAACCCGAAATCAGCGTCCCATTCCTTACACGCGCCATCGAATATGCGGACGCGCTTGGCGCAGGCTGTGTGTGTACCGACGAGGGCGTCGTTCCTGATTGGATGTCGAAGCGGCAAGCGTTCGATGTTATCTACTATACGTTGCGGCGCGTATTGCCTGTCGCCGAGCGCCACAAGGTGCACATCGCGCTGGAACCGCATCAGAAGTATTCGGTCAAACTGAACACGTATCTCGAACTCCTGAATCTCGTGAAGTCGCCCTACTACAATTGCAATCCTGACACCGGCAACGTGTTCATGGCAGGGCAGGACCCCTACGCATTTCTTGAGGCCATCGCCAAGCGGGTCGTTCACGTGCATGCCAAAGACATCGGCGGTGTGGTCATGAGCGACCGCGGAAAAGTGACGGGCGTACCGTCCGGTTGCGCATGCGGAGAAGGTGTGCTCGACTGGAATCGCATCGTAAAAATACTCCGCAAGGCAGGTTTCAAGGGCGTGCTCTCGGTGGAGTGCAGCTCGGAAGAACAAGGCCGCGTGAGTCTGGGCCACTTGAACAAGGTCTTGCGAAAGAAGTAGTCGCATGGAATGGGGGGATAGAAGCATGAAACTGACTCGACGGCAATTCCTGAAATACTCGGCAGCGACCGGCGCTGCGGCGGCGTTGCCCAACATCGTTCCCGCCTCCGTTTTCGGCGCGGAAGGTACGCCGGCCCCAAGCAATCGCATCACCCTTGGATGCATCGGCGTGGGAAGCATGGGCACAAACAACATGGGCAAGTTTCTCGATCTCGACGATTGCCGGGTCGTGGCCGTATGCGATACCTATGAAGATCGGCGGCAAAAAGCGAAGCAACTGGTTGACGAAAGGTACGGAGACACCGGTTGCGCCATGTACGGCGATTTTCGTGAGGTGTTGGCGCGCGAGGACATCGATGCGGTGGTGATTACCGCGCAAGATCATTGGCACGCGCTCATGGCAACTGCCGCGGTCAAGGCGGGCAAGGACATGTATTGCGAGAAACCGCTGGGCGTGTCGGTGGAGCAATGCCGCATCATTCGCGATGCCGTGCGCGGCGGCAAGCGCGTATTTCAAACTGGCACCTGGCAGCGTTCGCTCAAGGACTTTCAGCACGCGTGCACCCTTGCGCGAAATGGGTATGTCGGAAACATACACACCATCGAGGTGTCCGCGCCGGGAGCGCATTACCGTCCGAAATACTCCGGCACGCTTGATCCCCAACCCGTTCCAGAGGGATTTGATTGGAACATGTGGAGAGGCCCCGCGCCCGACAAGCCTTACAACCTCGGCCGCGTCGAGTGGCCTGATTGGTACCTGATCTGGGATTACTGCGTCGGGTTCATCGCCAATTGGGGCGTCCACCATCTGGACATTGCCAACTGGGGTTGCCCGCGCGTCGGCCAAGTGCCGTTTGAAGTCGAATGCAAGGCAGACTATCGCCACGAGTCTTTCACCGACAACGTAAACGCGTGGGAAGGCACGTTCACGTACGAAGACGGCCTGAAGTTGATTTTCAAGGACAGCAGCAAATTCGAAGAAGGCGACTTCAAACAGGCGGGCTGCTGTTTCATTGGCGACGAAGGATGGGTCCACGTCGATCGCGCGGGGATCTGGGCCGCGCCAGAGTCTCTTCTCAAAGTCGAATTCAAGGATACGGATACAAAGCTTACCGATTCGACAAATCACGGCGGCAACTTTTTGGAGTGCGTGCGCAGCCGCAAGGATCCCGTGTCTGATGTGGATGCCGCCCACACGGCTTCCTACATGGGCATGCTCGCCGACATCTCCGCGCGTCTGGAGCAGAAGCTGAAGTGGGACCCCAAGACCGAACGGTTTATAGACAATGACAAGGCCAATTCGATGCTGGTTCGCCCCATGCATAACGGATGGAAACTGACATGAAGCACGTACGCCTTCTTTCACTAATCCTCGTCGCAACTGCTGCGGCGCATGCACAATCACCGTTCGGCTGGCGCGTGGGACCGGCAGCGTGGAGCTTCAAGGAGTTCACCTTCTTTGAAGCGGTGGACAAAACTGCCGCCGTGGGCATGTCCTATATCGAGGCGTTTGAAGGACAACGGGTTCGCCCGGATTCGGACGCCGTTTTGAACGCGGAACTGCCTGACGACATGATCCAGCAGATCAAGGCAAAGCTCGATGAGTCCAAAGTCCGGATGACGAGCATGTACATCCACAACATTCCCACGGACGAGGGCGTGTGTAAACGCACCTTTGAATTTGCGCGCAAACTCGGACTGGAGTTCATCGTCTCGGAACCTGCGCCCGAGGCTCTCGACACCATCGAGAAGTACTGCAACGAGTTTGGCGTCAACTTGGCCATTCACAATCATCCCGAAGGCAGTTCGCGCTATTGGAATCCCGCGGAAGTGCTTAAGGTGTGCGAGGGGCGTGGGCCGCGCATCGGCGCGTGCGGCGACACCGGGCACTGGTTGCGCTCCGGGCTTAAGCCCGCGGAAGCCGTCCGGCTACTTGGCAAGCGCCTGCTCTCTCTTCACGTGAAGGACCTCGACAAGGCGGCGCTCGACGCGCACGACGTGCCTTGGGGGCAAGGTGCGGGCGATATCGCCGGAGTCTTGAAAGCCGTGTATGAATTACGGCTGACGCCTGGCCTGTTCACGGTCGAATACGAATCGGATTGGTTGAACAACATGCCGCAAATCGAGGCGTGCGGCGCGTGGTTTAAGGAACACGTTGCCGCACTCGCCGCATCCGCAAACCGCGAGGACCCGCTCTACGTCGGTTGGGCCACCGCTGACATTACGCCAGAGAAGCCAGTGTCGCTGGCAGGCCAACTCAACAAGCGCATTTCGACGAAAGTACGCGATCCGCTGACCAGTACTGCGCTTGCTATCGAGACGCGCGGTCCCAACGGCGAATCCGAACAGGCCGTTTTGGTCTCTTGCGATCTCGTATCGGTTGACAAGGCCACTGCAGGCGCTATCCGCGAAGCCGTCAAATCGCGAGCGGCGGATATCGACACGCGCAAGATCGTAATCAGTGCCACCCATACCCACACCGCGCCTGTTCTGGATGGCAGCGTATTCAAGGGACTCTACGACGTGGTTGAGAGCGACGGTGCGATGAAGCCGGAAGAGTACCGCGCGTTCTTCATTGACAGGGTGGCGGGAGCCATTGCCGAAGCCTGGCAAAATCGCGCTCCAGCAAGCATGAACTGGGCTTTGGGCAGCGCCGCCGTAGGCATCAACCGAAGAGCGCAATATGCGGATGGCACGGCCGTGATGTACGGCGACACCCGCCGAGGCGACTTCATGGGCTTTGAAGGCGGCGCCGACCCCGCCGTCCAACTCCTCTATTTCTGGAGGCCCGATCAAACCTTGACCGGGGTGCTTATCAACGTGCCGTGTCCGGCGCAGGAAACAGAAGGGTTATCGGAAGTCTCTGCCGATTTCTGGCACGATGTTCGTCAAGAACTCCACCGCCGCCACGATCCCAATTTGTTCGTTCTGCCGCAGATCTCCGCCGCCGGCGACGTTTCGCCGCATACGATGTTCCGCAAAGCCGCTGAAGAGGCCATGCTTGCGCGGCGCGGTATTTCGCGACGCGAGGAGATCGCGCGCCGTATCGTGAACGCCGTGGACGATACGCTCCCTACGGCCAACAAAGATGCCAAGTCCGCGATTGTACTGAAGCACGACCTCATCGAACTCGATTTGCCGGAGATCCAGCCGCCTCGCGAACCTTTCTACGTGACGGATTCGGTTCATCCGATCGTGTGTCACGTGCTGCGAATCGGCGATGCCGGAATGGCGACCAATCCGTTCGAGTTGTTCCAGGACTATGGCATACGCATCCAAGCGCGCAGCAAACCCGTACTGACGTTCTTGGTGCAGCTTACGGATTCGAATGGCGGATACCTTCCGACGGCGAAGGCAATTCCCGGCGGCGGCTACAGCGCGGATAAGTTCATCGTCAGCCCGGAAGGCGCGCAGTTGCTGGTGGACACGACAGTCGCGCGGCTGGACTACTTCTGGCCCTGACAACCCCGGTCGACAAAAAGAAATGGTGAACGGGGCGGGATTCGAACCCGCGGCCACCGGATTAAAAGTCCGATGCTCTACCGACTGAGCTACCCGTTCACGTGGCGAGAAAGACACAAAAGCGAGCCCAAGCGGGCCCGC
>JAIBAQ010000039.1 GCA_019695095.1 Candidatus Hydrogenedentota bacterium | reverse complement strand
ACATGTTCCTGACAATGATGAAGAGCAAGGTACACCGGGCGACGGTGACCCAAGCGGAATTGAACTACGTAGGGAGCCTGACGCTCGACCTCGACCTGATGGAGGCGGCGGAGATCCTGCCCTACGAAAAGGTTCAGGTCCTAAACGTCCACTCCGGCGAACGGTTCGAGACCTACTGCATCGAAGGCGCCCGAGGCAGCGGCGTGGTGTGCCTGAACGGACCCGCCGCGCGCCTGGGCCAGGTCGGCGACATCGTGATCGTCCTGACCTACGCAATGGTCGACGCCAAGACCGCCAAAGGCTGGAGCGCAATCAACGTCCACGTCGACGCGCACAACAAGATCGTGACCGTCGACCGCAAACACGAGAGCAACTAACACTCACCGCCTTCTTCCCCCGTCGGCCTCGCGCGAGAGACCAGAGACAGGGGGGTGCACCCCTGTGCATTTTGACGATTCAAGGGGGGGGTGCTTCGGGAGCGCGAAGCGAATGGCGAACTATCCATTAGCTTAAGTCCTTTACTTAGTATGTTTACACTACTTCTCAAAAGGGTTCATCCCGATTTCGGACGCAGAAATTCGCCGCAGAGACGGGGGTGTGCCCCCCCCCCCCACGTAATTTGACGAGTCAAGGGGGTGTCCCGAAATGCGAAATCGCGCAGAGCCGCGAAGGCGCGGTGAGCGAGTGGCTCTGCTCGGGGAAAATGTCTTTCCGAACGATCGCGCTATCGCGCCCAGCCGTCCGGGCGACGCAACCGGTACAAACACCGGTGGGCATGGTTCACTCCTCGAAAGTTGTCCCTCCTATATATGGGCGAGTTCGTTGCACTGCCGTGAAGCGCAGAGCCTTCCTCGGAATAAGACCGGCTCGCGAAACGAGGGACTTGCGGGGTTCCGAATTCAATTACTCCTGAGCGGGGGACCGCGCGAGCGCGGGTTTCAGTGGTAGAAACTGATGCAAAGCGGACGGCCTTTTCTCTTGAGTGCCGCAGGCACGGCAGACTCCAGCCTGGGGTGAGATTCGCGTCACCAACGCGAATCGAAACCCCAGGTACCAGCCCCCTCCCAACGGGAGCCCTGTAATGGCGAAAGCAACTTGTAGGGTCCGTTTCTTAGGAGTATTCCTTCTGCGGTTTGACGCAAAACGATCTGGAGTCTTCACTGCACAGAAGTAGACCGTTCTCCGTGCCGGGCGCTACAAAATGGCAGCCGAGGGCGGCTCCCACATTGGAGAGGGAGCCAGCATCAGCGAGGCGTTGCCGACCAAGACGCCGGGCGCGGGTTGCCAGTGGAATGTGAGCCGCCATGCCCATGTGAAGGGTTGACGGAAAGGAGCGTGTAGTTACATTGTAGTTATGTCGCCGCGACCAAGATGATTCAACCACCGATTCACACCGATGAACTCCGATAAGAGAATCAACTTTACGCGAGTAACTTCAAACCGCGGGGAACACGGCGAGATTCGCGAAGCCTGCACAGACTCTTTCACATAGTAGTACGGAAAGTGAATCCAGACTCTATAGGAGTTCTTGACGTGAAAGCCGAATATGACTTGACCAAAATGAAGTCGCGGAAGAATCCCTACGCGCAGCGATTGAAGAAGCAGATAACGCTTCGTCTCGACCCGGATGTCATCGAGTACTTCAAGGAGAAGGCCGAGAAGAAAGGCATCCCCTATCAGACCCTGATCAACCTCTATCTTCAGGATTGCCGCGCCACCAAACGCGATCTGAAGATGACGTGGACGTAACAGTCGTCTGCCCAGAGTACTGACGAGTCATAACGCCTTGCGCGCAGGAATTGTCCGGCAGAAGGAGGAAACCCTGAGAAATGGCCTTTAGTGGGCAAATGGCAATATGTAGATGAGCCGCACAATTAACCCGCTATATCAGATGAAATTCCTACGATCTACTCATTCTCAGATCAGAAAGGGAATTGATTGAGAGGAGGTACATAATTCATACTTTAGTAATAGGGGGGGCAATCTGTTAATGAGGCAAGAGCCAATGTCATCTGTAGAAAAAGCTGGTCGCTTGGTTGAGTACCTTATTCGTTTGTCGAGTGTAGGCGCGAAAATTACTCGTAGTATCGATGAAGCTAGAGTCCTCTGGTTCTCCAGAGTTCCGCACCAGAAGGGCTGTTTCACTCTAGCATGGGGACATGGTGAAGAGGACGATGCTGCCGAATGGTTAGAAGTGCAGAACCGGCCAGAACCGAAATTGCCCGTTACTCCTACTCAATGTAGGGAGTGGGCGAATCTGTCATTGCTACGAGAAAAGGGCAATTTGCCCGAACTCCCTCCAGAGATCACCCGACAGTCTAGGAACCCTGATTGGCACGAAGGTGCGGATCAGCCTGAATACATCGCACTAACCGAACGGCTTGACGAGCATCCGGAAGTCCAACAAGTATGGGAAAGATATCTGGAAGAGAAGTGGCTACCTTGGACGGAAGAGCACGATGCATGGGAAGAAGTACACAAGGTCTATTCGGATCTCTTTGCCATTCATCAAGAGCAGTTGCGGCTCGGCGAAGAATTTGAGCTTATTCTCGGCTTGGGTTTGCTTACCTGGAGGACGCCCACTGGGCAACACGTCCAGCGCCACTTGATCGTCGCTGACGCCACATTGGAATTTGAAGCGCAGTTGGGCAGATTCACCGTTCGACCTCATGCCGAGGGAGCCAGACTCCGGCCGGAACTCGATATGCTGACCATCGAAGAACAGCCAATACGCGCTGAAGAAACCGCGAAAGAGTCGTTGAATGCCGCCGAAGACGACCCATGGGAAAGAGAGTGTATCCAAGAGGCCCTCGAAATCTTGGTGCGTTCAATTAGTTCCCAGGGAGAATATGACGATTCCTTGGAGTCAAAAGTCATCCATGCGACAGAAAGACCAATTGTCGAATATGCTCCTGCCTTGATTTTGCGAAAGCGTTCCTCCAAAGGTCTTACCGAAGCGTTGAAGCGGATCAAGGAACAGATTGAAAGAGGCGAAGACATCCCAGGTGAATTTGGTGACCTTGCAGAGATTCGCGCTAAGGATGACCAGGAAGGGGATGATAGGCCGAGAGAGCCGAGCGCGATGCTTGATGGAGAGACTTTCTTTCCAAAACCATCAAACGATGAGCAGCGCCGCATAGTCAACACGATTCAGACGACAAATGGCGTACTGGTACAGGGGCCGCCCGGAACTGGAAAATCTCATACCATCGCCAACCTAATCTGTCATCTTCTCGCAACTGGACAACGAACGCTGATTACGGCCAAAACGCCTCGTGCACTTCAGGTCCTTGAAAGACATGTCCCAGATGAATTGCGTCCTCTCTGCATTAATTTGCTTGGCAATGGCCCGGATGAGCGCCGTTCACTCGAATCTAGCGTTGGCGGCATTCTTGGCAAGTATGAAAGAAGGAACAAGAAGCGTGACAAGCAAGAGTGCGAGGAACTTGAAATCCGTGTCCGAGAACTTCGCGAGGAGAAGTCCGAAGTAAACAGGCGGCTCCGCACTATTCGCGAATCTGAGACGCATACGCAATCTGTTGCGGAAGGGACCTATCGCGGGACGGCCGCTAGAATTGCCGAAGCCGTAAACCGTAATCGGGCTAAATACGAATGGTTCATGGACTTTGCCCCCTTGGATAAGCCATGTCCCATATCCGTAAGAGACTTGTGCGGCATCCTTATGACCCTGCGTAAATTCACGCCAGAAAAGCGAAGAGAGATGAGCCTTGCCCTTCTCGAAGGGGATCTACCCATCGAACGCTTTGCCAATCTGGTAGAGAATGAGACAAATGCAATTGAAGAAGAGCGTAGAGCGGCAAGTGGATCCGATGAATGCGTTGTCGATATGTTGATACGAAAAAGCGATCCCACGACCATAGCGGCAATTCGAGATGCGTTGTCTGATTTCCGCAGCACCCTCAGCAGGCTGCGTAGGGCACCGTATTCATGGATGAACTCTGCTGTACGCGATATCTTAGGCGGCAATACTCGCATGTGGGATGAGCATCTCCATGTCACACAAGGTGTCATTTCGTCCATCGAGAAACTTGTTTCCGTCGCAGACGGAACCCGTGTCGAATTTCCGGATAGTGCCGATATCAGGACGTTGCATGAAGACGCTTGTAAGCTAAAAGGTTACATGGAAAATGGCGGGAAACTGGGTTGGTCTTTCTTCCGCCCGAGAGCGGTGAGAGAGCGGCTTTACGTGATCAAGTCAGTGAAGATAGGAGGCCGCCCTTGCACTACAGTCGAGCATTTTTCAGCCCTTGCCGACACACTGCACGTGCGCATTGAATGCGAAAAGGCATGGTCTTTTTGGATGGGGAGAAGCGACAAGGTACATGGGCCGTATACTCTTCAACTGACTGGGCTAAAGTCTCTACGTGATGGACTCGAGGATGCCTTGTCACTTGTGGGGCTTATCTCCAAATGCCGTGAAGCGATAAGGCAATGCTTGCCGATGGACGAGCCCGTTTGGGCCGACGAATCCCAAGTCGAAAGCGTAATCTCCTCGTGCCGTCATTCACTGGCTTGTATTAAAAAGCGCCAGGTTGTCGGGGAAATCAAGTGCATTGAGAGTGAACTTTCCCGTGTGGCCAGCAAAGACAATGCGCATCCGGTGACGAGTGATTTACTCAAAGCGATTCGAGACCGTGACATAAATGGGGTTGCGCAGAGTCTAGATAGAATTCGCGAAATTGAGGAACGGCGACAGCATCTTCAGAAAGCGGATGCGTATTTCTCAAACTTACGCCGCCAGTATCCGAAATTCGCGGATTACCTGAAACAAACTTGTGATGACCCACATTGGGAGGCGCGTATCGAGCATATTGACGACGCTTGGCATTGGGCTCAGGCGCGATACTGGATTGAGGATTACATCCGACAGGAGGATGCTGCAGCACTCACCCAGCGTGCCAAACAGATCGAGGACGAGATAAATCGAAATATCGCAAAACTCGCTTCGCTTCATGCTTGGTCATTCTGTTTCTCGCGACTCAAAGAAGAACATCGCCGCCACATGGTAGCTTGGCAGCAATCCATGCAGCGGCTTGGAAGAGGGACGGGAAGACATGCGCCGCGACACAGACGCGAAGCTCAGCAACACTTGAACGAATGTCGCGTGGCGGTGCCTGCGTGGGTTATGCCACTGCACCGGGTCTGGGACACGGTGGACCCCGCGCCGGGCATCTTTGATGTCATCATTGTTGACGAAGCTTCTCAGTGTGGACTTGAGGGACTCCCTCTCTTTTATTTGGGCAAAAAGGTCGTTATTGTTGGAGATGACAAGCAGATCAGCCCAGAAGAAGGTTTCATTAATAGGGATGAAGTCTTTCAACTAATGGAGAGATTCCTTTACGATTTCGAGCACAAGGATGCTTTTCATAGGGATGCAAGCCTTTTCGATCAGGCTAAGCTTCGATACGGCACCCGCCAGATTACCTTGCGTGAGCACTTCCGGTGCATGCCGGAAATCATACGCTTCAGCAATGATCTTTGTTACCGAGGCACATTGATACCATTACGGCAGTATGGACCAGACAGATTGCCACCACTTGAACATGTCCTCGTGAGTGGTGGATATCGTGAGGGTTCTGACAGCCGTGCAACTAATCCCCCAGAAGCGGACGCCATTGTTCAACGGGTTGTCGAAATCTGTCGAAATTCGCGATATGACGGAATGTCTGTGGGTGTTGTTGTTCTTCAAGGTGAAGCGCAAGCGGCTTTGATCGAGAGCCGACTTCTCGAACGCTTGGGCGCAGAGGAAATGGAACGGCGGCGCTTGATCTGCGGAAATCCTTATAGTTTCCAGGGTGACGAGCGAAATATCATGTTGCTTTCACTCGTCGCGGCCAGTAATGAAAGAATCGGCTCGCTTACGAGGGCAGCGGACGAGCGACGCTTTAACGTTGCCGCCAGCCGTGCGCAAGACATGATGATTCTCTTCCATTCCGTCACCTCCAACGATCTCGGTTCGTCGTGTCTACGTCGAAGGCTGCTTGAGTTCTTTGAAAATACGAAGCCAAGACACATAGCCGGGATTAGCCGTGACGAACTGGAACAACTGGCATTTCAGGCTAATCGCACGATTGAAAAGCCAAGAGAACCCTTTGAAAGCTGGTTTGAAGTCGATGTGGCGCTAGAACTACTCCGTCTTGGATTCAGTGTCGTTCCGCAGTATGAAGTTGCGGGGAAACGGATAGATCTCGTGGTTGAGGGAGGTCAGGCGCGTCTCGCGGTCGAATGCGATGGCGACAGATGGCATGGCGCTGACCGTTATGAAGACGACATGAATCGGCAAAGGCAACTTGAGCGTTGCGGGTGGGAATTCTTCCGCGTCAAGGAATCAGCTTTCTATTCAAACAAAGATGAAGCACTCAAGAGTCTGTGGAGGTTGCTGGAAGAGCGGTCTATTTTCCCCCATTGGGGTGACTCTTGTGGTCCCTTTGAGCGAGATAAGGACGAAGAGGAATCGGACAGAAGGGAACGTGAAGACAAGGATTCTGACGCTGTTGAGGAAAATGACGAAGAAGAAGAATGCGAAGGCGATGAAGAGGAAGACCGCAACGACAAAGACGATGATCTCTCGGGCAGATCAGCCGCTTCCGGACATCGCCCCGAAGATGTGGCATCCTCAGAAATTCAGGACGCTATTCTTCGTATTCTTTCGAAGTGTTCAAATCAATCTTGCACGGAGAAATCGTTGACGGCGCGCGTCCTCAGGGAGTTGCGTATATTGACGCGTGGTAATCCTCGATTGCAGTTTGCGAAGCGGGTGATGCGATGCCTTACTGTCCTCGAAAGACGTGAGGTCGTTGAACGATACCGCGCAAAGAACAAGCGTGTTCGCCTGCTGATTCCCCATAGTCAACTCAAGCTCTATTAGTCGAGAAGCCTTACTTACCGTTCATAGATACACGCGAGTACGATCCAAACCGGGCGCTACGGAATGGCAGCCGGGGGCGGCTGCCCCACATTTGGAGACGGGTGTTACGTGAGCGAGGCGACGCTCTTGGCGAGTTGATCGGCGAGGGCCTCGGCTGCTTTGAGTTGGTCGTGTTACATCATGACGATCAGGATGGGTTCGGCGCCGGATGCGCGAATGACGATGGGTCCGCCGTTCTTCAGTCTGTCTTCGGCTTACTCATCGTTCGCCCCCACCGGCTCGGTTCCCGGATCCAATGCGCTTCAATTCGCGCTCCGCTAGTGGAGTGACTCATACTGATGGCATCTTATTTGGGAGGCGGAAAAGAGGGACTGACACGTCTCCGCTTCGCTGCGCTTGTGTCAGTCCCTGTTTTCCGCCGCTTTTGACTCTTCCTGGGGTCTTCCAATATGTTGCCCCAATTACGATTCACTACACTAGATGTCCAGGACCTTGCGCCAGAAAATCTTCTCGGAGGAGCGGATATCCCGGATGCGGGCCAGCAACTCCTCGAAGTACCCGCCGCCCCCCGCTTGTTTCAGGCGCTCGTCGTCCATGGCGAAGCCCTTCACGATGTATTCGCGCAGACGTTGCGTGGCCCAGATGCGGAACCGCGTGGCGATCAGGCTCTTCACCCGGTAGCCGACCGAGATAATGGCGTCGAGGTTGTAGAACGTGATACGGCGCGCGACCTTGCGCGCGCCCTCTGCTCGAACTACCGAGAATTCCTCGGCAGTTGCCTCCACGGCCAGTTCCCCCTCCTGATAGATGTTCTTCAGATGCAGGGAGATATTGTCCGCGGAGCAACCGAACAGCCGGGCCATGTCCGCCTGCGTCAACCACAGGGTCTCCCGTTCCAGACGCACATCCAGTTTGATCTGTCCGTCCTCGGACTCGTAGATCAGCAATGAACCGGATGGCAAGAGGGCTTGATTCTTCTTACTCATCGCGACAGGACGCCCTCCACTCGGTGTTTTGTCCCTCGGTCATATTACCCCTCTACAACCGGTGCAACTGCCAGGCGAACTGCCCCATACTTATGGGGCGGAAAGCAGTGACAGACACGTCTCCGCTTCGCTGCGCTTGTGTCAGTCCCTGGTCTCCGCCGCATTTGTTTTGACCCCGGAAAGCAGGGACAGACACGTCTCCGCTTCGCTTCGCTTGTGTCAGTCCCTGTTTTCCGCCGCTTCGGTGCAGATTGCGGACCTGCGGATTGTCGAAGGCTTCGTAAACGGAATATTTTACGGCTTGCGCTTCCATTGATTGCCTGTCCGTCATCTCCGAGGGCTAATCTCCAACGTGTCAGGTGAGCGAGGCGACCTTTTTGGCGAGTTGGTCGGCCAGGGCCTCGGCTGCCTTGAGTTGGTCGTGTTGGACCATGACGCGCACGATGGGCTCGGTGCCCGATGCGCGGATCACGATACGTCCCCCGTTCTGCAGATCTTGTTCGGCTGTGCGGCGCACCTCGTTGAGCGCTTCTTCCGCGGGACGTGCTTTGTCTCCCAATGGCACGCTGACGTGGGCCTCGGGCATGGGCTGGTACGCGGCAGCGAGTGTCGATAGGCGCTGGTCGCGTCGAATTATGGTCGCGAGGATCTGAAGCGCCGCGATGAGCGCGTCGCCGGTTACGTTGTGTTCGAGCAGGATAAGGTGACCGGAGGATTCTCCGCCCAGCAGCAGCCCTTGCTCGCGCATGCCTTCCGCGACATAGCGGTCGCCGACTTTGGTCCAGAGAACGTTGCCGCCGTAGGGCTTGAGGGCCTTCTGCAATCCCCCGTTCGCCATGATGTTCGTGGCAACGGTCTTGTGCGGGAGCGCGTCGCGTTCGAGCATATCGATCGCCAGCACGGCCAACAAGGCATTCCCGTCCAGCAAGCGCCCTTCGTTGTCGGCCATGACCACGCGGTCGCCGTCGCCGTCGAACGCAATCCCGAGGTCGGCGCGTTCGCGAATCACCGTGGCGCGCATATCTTCGGGATGCACCGAACCGCAGTTGTCGTTGATGTTCCGGCCGTTGGGTTTGCAGTGTATCGAAATCACTTCCGCGCCCAGTTCGGAAAAGCAGAAGGGCCCGACCTTGTAGTTGGACCCATTGGCGCAGTCGCAGACAATCTTGAGCCCGTCGAGTCGCATGCCTTTGGGGAACGTGGCCTTCGCGAATTCGATGTACCTTCCGACCGCGTCGTCGATGCGGCGCGCCGTGCCGATGCGCTCGGCGGTGGGCCGCAGACTGTCCAGCTCGCCGTTATGCACGAGGCGGGCAATCTCGTCCTCGACTTCGTCGGCAATCTTGAATCCGTCTGGGCCAAAGAACTTGATGCCGTTATACTGAAACGGGTTGTGGGACGCGGAGATCATGATCGCGCCGTCGCACCGCAGGCTGCGCATGATGTACGAAACGCCCGGCGTCGGCAGCGGACCAACCAGCAACACGTTGACGCCCATCGAACAGAGTCCCGCCGTGAGCGCCGTCTCGATCATATAGCCCGAGAGCCGCGTGTCCTTGCCGATAAGGATGGTGTGCTGGCGATCCTCCTGCTGGAAGATGTAGCCTGCGGCGCGCCCGACGCGCAATGCAATTTCGGCAGTCATCGGCGGCACGTTGGCCACGCCGCGGATACCGTCCGTGCCAAAAAGTCGATCAGTCATAGCTCCCTCTTCCCAAAATGGCGTCGGTCATCTTCGCGACTCGAGCCATTCGCTTTACATCATGCACGCGCACCACGTCCGCGCCGTTCGCAATGCCCATCACGACGGTGGCCGCGGTACCCTCGGTACGTTCTTCCGCACCCAAGTTGAGTACCCTGCCAATGGTGGACTTATTGGACGTGCCGATCAAGATGGGCCGCCCGAATCCCCGGAATTCGCCCAATCGCCGCAGCAACTCCAAATTCTGCGACACCGTCTTGCCAAAACCAAAACCTGGATCCAGCCAGATTCGTTCCAGCCTGACCCCGCGTTTCACCGCAAAATTCATCCGCTCCTCGAAGAAGGCGCAGATGTCATCAATTACATCCACATATTTCGGCTGCAGTTGCATCGTCTCGGGGGTTCCCTGCATGTGCATCATTATGTACGTACAGTCCGCTTCCGCTACAACTTCCACCATCTCCGGATCGCCGCGAAACGCGGTGATGTCGTTCACAAGCGTTGCCCCGCTGCGAATCGCCTTGCGGGCCGTGTCCGCCTTGTACGTATCCACAGAGACCGGCATTCCGAAGCGCTTAATCCGCTCGATAACCGGCAGGACTCGCCGCTGTTCTTCTTCGGCTTTGACGGGTGCTGCCCCAGGGCGCGACGACTCCCCTCCCACGTCCAGGATGTCCGCGCCATCGCGCACCAAGTCCCCCGCGTACCGCACGGCATCGTCCTCGGTATCGTGCAGACCGCCGTCGAAAAACGAGTCTGGCGTGACGTTTACCACGCCCATAACAAGGGTCTTCTGTCCAAGTTCCGTAAGCGACACGGGGATTTCCTGTTCCTGGTGAGAAAAGAGTAGCGTCGAAACGAAGGAACCTCAAGGTAGCAAGGCAGAAGCCGTTCTCCGACCGGCTGGGTAAAGAATGATCATCCGTCCTCAGTCACGGGCCATCGCTTCATATTTCTTGCAGAAGTAGTTCTGCAGGCTTCTCTTTTCCTCGTGCTCTTGAGCGGTGTCTTCATCGTCCGACCACAGCCGAATCAGTTCCTGATAAACGGCCCGCGCTTCGTCACGTTCGCCCAGCGCGTATAGGTAGAAGGCTTTCCTGGCAAGCGCGTGCCGTAGAAGGGACCAATCCATGACGTGTCGAGAGCGGAGGTACTGGATCAAGTCTCCGAACACGTCGGCGGTCTCGCGAATTCTGTTGGCATTGGCATGCATACACGCGCGGGCAAGCAACACATAGGAGTTCACCTGCGTCAGGAATAGAGGTCCGTGGAAGTTTTCCCCAATACCCATCAATGAAATCGCCTCGCAACTGCGCAACGCCAAATCCAGGTCACACTTCTCAATGGCCAATCGTGCCCAAGTCAGGTGCTGTTTGAGGACCTCTTCCTCGGAAAAGTGGATGTCGCGCGGTCTGCGCAAGGACGCGTCACACAGCGCGAGCATTTCCTCCACATCATCTCCGATCTTATCGAGCGCCGCGAACTTGACATAAGCAACGTGCCATGCGAAGGGCTCCGCCACTGGCTCTTCCCCAGTCTTGCCCGCGATGTCGAGTATGGAAAACGCGTCATCGCACGCCATGATGGAATCGGTGTATTCGCCTTGTTGATACATGACGTAGCCGGCGTTGCCCATTCCGTAAGCGATTAATCTGGCTATCTCCCTGTGTTCGGGCGTGCACATCCCCGCGAAATCGCTGCGGATTTGCAGGTAGTCCTGCTGCACCGATTCGAGGTCTCCGCCAGAGAGCGCTTTACGCGCGCGGTAGAGTCTCAGCCAGATGGAGAGATATGTTCGGTCGGCTTCGCGCGCGATACTGGGAAGAACTTGTTCGAGGAAGTCGTCCGCTTCTTTGTCGGCTCCGGCATCGGTCAGGGCGCCCAGTTTCTTGATTGCCGCGGCAACCGCCAGAGGGAATTGGCGCTCATCAACGGAAGACAACGCTTCGTGAAGGATGGCCTCGCACAAATTCATGCCCGCAGAGACCTCGCCTGCCGCAATGCGCCGGGTTGCGCAACTCAGGCGCGCACGGTTCACGTAGTACAGGAACTCGGAACCCTTTTCGTCTTCGAACATTTCGATGATTTCGGCGAAGACCCTCTGCGCATCGGCAGTCCTGTCCAGCTCCTTCAAGGTCACCGCCTTGTTGTACAGGGACCATAGGACAAGCTCGAGCGGTATCCGTTGCTTGTCGGCGATTGCCAAGACCCTATCGAAGTGCGCGAGTGCGGCTTCGAAGCAGCGTTCCTCAAAGAGGATACGCCCTTCGAGGTATGCTCCCCAGGTTTCATCCTTCGGCAAGCTCGCTTTCAAAGCCCGCAAATCGTCCTTGAACTCCTCCGAATCCTTGGTCTCCCAATACCGTTGTCGTAGCTGCACGTATTCTTCAATGGAGTCCAGCATAGTCGGCGTCACTGGCTTGCTCCCTGCTTCTCATAGACGGGTTTACGCTTTTCCGCGAACGCACGCAGACCCTCGATTCCATCGGGATGCTCTGCACACGCACAGATACCCTGGCGCTCGCGCTCCAACTGGGTTTCCAAGGAGGTACTGAATGAATCGTTGAACAGTTGTTTCGAAAGACCGAAGGAATGCAGAGAGGATTGCGCAATCGATAAGGCGAGCGAACCGGCTTCGTTCACCACGTCCGCGTCGTCTACAACCTTCGTAACGAGACCCCAGGCCAGGGCTTGCTCCGCGTTAATAGCCGGATCGAAGGCGACGATTTCCAGCGCGCGGGCCACGCCCACCAGTCGCGGCAGCGTAAAAGTACCGCCGCCGTCAATACACAGTCCGTTGGACGTATAGGCTTGCCGCAAAATGGCCGAGCGCGCCATCACGCGAAAGTCGCATGCCAGCGCAAGGGAGAAGCCTCCACCCGCCGCGACACCGTTAATCGCCGCGATGACCGGCTTTGCCATGCGCCGAATCTCGAGAATAGCTTGGTGAAACAGACTCGCCAGTTCGTGAAAACCCCGCGCGGGACCCTGCGCACACGCTCCTGCCCACTTCAGGTCACCCCCAGCACAAAAAGCTCTTCCACGCCCGGAGACTACAACGCCACGTACAGAAGGGTCTCTCGCCAACACAATCATCTGTTTCGCAAACGCTTCGACTAGTTCGGGGTTGAATGCGTTGTAGGCTTCAGGACGATTGAGGAAGACATAGGCAACACTTTCTTCCGATTGAAGGTCGACTGGCTCGGGCACGGAAACGCACCTCCTCTCTTCGATCAAAGGCACACACCGGGATCAGTATCCTAGCACATCTGCCAGATCGTCAAGCGCTGCAATCTTAGTCTGAGGCGTCAATCCGGGATAAAGGTTCTCCTTCGTGTGGGCCTTGCATACGACATACGATTTAGCGTCGTAGCCTTTCATTGAAGCAGCGAGCCTATCCGCCGGTTTAGCCATATTGGGATTCGGCGTCTTGGTCGCTTTCGCTTCCAGTAGGACCACTCTACGGTCCCCGAGCGGGACAAGAAAGTCGACTTCCAAGCCTTTTAGATCACGAAAGAAATACAGTGATTTGGATCTCCCCGAATGAATCTGTAGTTTCACAATTTCCGAGGCGACAAAGGACTCGAAAACCGGGCCAAGAAAGACCGATTCGCCCAAGCTCTTCTCATTGGCAATTCCCAACAGATGGCACAGAAGTCCCGTATCCATGAAGTAGAGCTTTGGCGACTTCATGATCCGTTTGCCGAAATTTTCGTAGAACGGCGGAACAAGCAGTATCTGGCCGGTGATCTCGAGAATGCTCAGCCACTGAGAAATGGTGGGGACAGAAACACCCAGCGGCGCGGCCATGTCGGTTCTGTTAAGAATCTGACCGCACCGGCTCGCCAGCAACGCCAGGAAACGCCGAAACGTCGACAGATCGCGGATCGATGTTACCGAACGGACATCTCGCTCCAAGTAGGTCTGGATGTACGACCGAAACCAGATATCGGCCGCTTTGGGACGCTGAATCACTTCGGGAAAACCACCCCTGAATACAGAAACTCTGGGACTCTCACTGCGAGAGAACGGCAGCAGTTGAAAGACGGCGGCCCGGCCAGCCATAGACTCGGAGACACCCTGCATGAGAGGAGCTTCCTGAGAACCGGTGATCAACCACTGTCCCATCTTGCGCGGTTGCCGATCAATCCTCGCACGAATGTACGCGAACAGCTCGGGCGTGTTCTGTATCTCGTCGAGGACGACAGGAAACGAAAGACTATCCAGGAACCCATTGGGGTCTGACCGGACCTGGGCCACGACATCGGGACTTTCCAGCAACACGTGACTCGCCTTCGGTGCAAGATGTCGAAGCAGAGTCGTCTTTCCGGCACGACGGGGACCTGTGAGAAGTATAGAGGGAAACTGCTTTGCGGCCAGCTTCAATTGACTTTCGAGAGTTCGCTGGATGTATTTCATGGTGCTATTTATAAAGTATCACTTTAGAAATAGCAAGATTTTCGACACGTCGCCTCCAGCAAAAAAGAACCCCCGGACCGAAGTCCGGGGGACGTCAAACTCAAGAAGTCACTCTATCGTCAGGCTGTGCCAGGCACAATCTGTCCGGGGCCGAGATCACCCACTTCCGGCTCCGCAGGCAATACCTTTGTGGACGTCGTCTGCGCAGGCAGTTTGGGAGGCGAAGGAGGCGTCTGTTCTTTGGGCGGAGGAAGCAGATGATCGCCGCCGTGCTTGCGAATGATGTCGTCGATTTCGTCCGCATCCAGCGTCTCTTTTTCGATCAACTCTTCGGCAATCGCCGTCAGGATGTCTTTGTGCTCCTGAAGCATGCGCTTCGCGTCGGCATATGCATCTTCCAACAGCTTGTGAATGGATTTGTCGACCGCGGACGCCGTCTCTTCGCTGAAGTCGCGTTCTTTCACGAAATCGCGGCCCAGGAAGACTTCCGTATTCGAACCGAAGGAGATGGGGCCCAGTTCGCTCATGCCCCACTGACAGACCATCGCGTGCGCGAGTTCGGTAGCGCGCTTCAGATCGTTGGAGGCGCCGCTCGTAAACTCATCGAAGATGATCTCTTCCGCTGCGCGGCCGCCCATCATCATCCGCATGGTTGCCAAGCAATACGCCTTGGCGAGGCTATGACGGTCCTCCGTGGGGATCATGCTCGTCAACCCCAGCGACGGTCCGCGGGGAATGATGGTCACTTTGTGTACGGGATCGGCCTTCGGAAGAAGCCTTCCGACCAAGACGTGTCCAGCCTCATGGTACGCGGTGTTGCGCTTTTCCGCCGGGCTAAGCATCAGGCTACGCCGTTCGGGTCCCATGAGCACGCGATCTTTCGCGTCCTCGAAGTCAATCATGGTGACCTTTTCTTGATTGCGGCGCGCCGCAAGCAAGGCCGCCTCGTTCACCATGTTGGCGAGGTCGGCGCCAGAGAATCCGGCCGTGCCGCGCGCCAGCGTATTCACCACAACCGTATCGTCGACAGGCACGCCGTTGTTGCGAATGTGGATGCCGAGGATGGCCTCGCGGCCTTTTATATCGGGATTTGCCACAACAATCTGCCGGTCAAAACGCCCCGGACGAAGCAGCGCGCGATCCAGCACATCGGGCCGGTTCGTGGCGGCCATGAGGATAACGCCCTCGTTCGTGTTGAAGCCGTCCATCTCCACGAGCAGTTGGTTGAGGGTCTGTTCACGCTCGTCGTGTCCGCCGCCCAAACCAGCGCCACGCTGACGGCCCACGGCGTCGATTTCGTCGATGAAGATAATGCACGGTGCGTGCTTCTGCCCCTGCTGAAACAGGTCGCGCACGCGGCTTGCGCCAACGCCGACAAACATTTCGACGAAGTCGGAACCGCTGATGCTGAAAAACGGCACGTGGGCCTCGCCGGCGACGGCGCGCGCAAGCAGAGTCTTGCCCGACCCCGGAGGGCCTACAAGCAGCACGCCCTTGGGGATCTTGCCGCCGAGTTTGGAGAAGCGCTTCGGGTCTTTCAGAAACTCGATAATCTCCTGAAGCTCCTCTTTGGCCTCGTCCACACCCGCCACGTCGTCGAAGGTGACGACCTTGTCGCTGTGATTGACGAGACGCGCACGGCTCTTCCCAAAAGACAGGGCCTTGTTACTACCGCCCTGCATTTGTCGAAACATGAAAAACCAGAACACGCCGATAATGAGCAATAGCGGAACGAAACTGGTCAGCAATTCGAACCAGACTGTCGTTTCCTGGGCTACCTCGTAGGTAATCTTCTTTTCGTCCAGAAGCTTTCGCCACGACTCCGGGAAGGTGTCGTTCTGGATGGCGATGCTCTTCTGGCCCTTGTACGGTTGCTTGAATTCGGCCTTGAAACCGTAGATCTCTTTCTCATTCTTGGTGACGCGCACCGGGCTCTTGATATTGTCAGCGATAAGCTGACTCTCGAAATCGTCTACGTAGAGTTTCTCCGCTCCCGTCCGGCCGGTGGAGAACGTGGTCAACAACAGCACAAGAATGATCAGGAGAACGACCCAGAGGGAAATCTGCTTTAGGAAGCCATTCATAAGTGAAGCAATTACCTCATGTTGCAGCGCAAATCAAAGGTCCGCTCGTGTAAGCGTCTCGTATAATAACACACGGCTAGGGGGTCTACAATCCCGGAACGACGCTTTTGCAGTGCCCGAATCAAGAGTCTACCATGTAACGACATACGAACGGTCGAAAGGATAGGGAATGGCGTACGTAGGACATACGATTCGGGTTGGCGTTATTATGGCGGGCGGCTCAGGCGAACGATTCTGGCCGCTGTCGCGGCAAGACAAACCGAAGCAACTGCTCCGATTGACCAGCGAGCACGAGTCCATGCTCGAAGAGGCGGTGAACCGTCTGTTGCCAGTCGTCCCCCGGGAACAAATCTATGTCGTCACGAGTCAGCGGCTCGTAGCCCCTATTCGGGAATCGGGGGTCAACATCCCCAAAGAAAACGTCTTGGGCGAACCCTGCAAGCGAAACACCTCGGGCGCGCTCGCATTCGCCACGGCGGCAATCCTGGCCGATCAGGGCAAGACTCCGGAGCAGGTAAGCATGGCCGTAATCACGGCTGACCACCAAATCGGCGACCCGGACTTGTTCTGCAAAACGGTGAGCGCGGCACTGGATGCCGCTGAAAAGGACACCGTATTGGGAACCCTGGGCATCGTTCCCACGCGGCCGGAAACCGGATACGGGTACATCCAGATTGACGAGGCGCTGTCGTCCACGCCTCCCGGTACCCCGGCGACGTATTCCGTGCGCGCCTTTCACGAAAAGCCAAGCCAAGAACGCGCGGAAGACTTCATCGCGGCGAAGTGCTACTTCTGGAACAGCGGCATGTTTTTTTGGCGGGCGTCAACTTTTCTTGCGGAATTGGATACCGCGCGGCCTGCGTTGGCCTCGGCCATCCGCAAGATTACGGATGCGCTGCTTGGCGGACGACACCAGGAAGCGATCGCAATCTTCGAAACGCTCGAAGACATCTCCATCGACTACGCATTGATGGAACACGCGCGCCGGGCGGTCATGGTCAGGGCGGACTTCCCCTGGGACGACGTGGGTTCCTGGCCTGCTCTTGAGCGCAGCTATCCCCAAGACGCCCGAGGGAACGTGACAGTCGGCAACCCAGTTCTTGTCGATTCCGAGGGATGTATTGTCTACAACGACGCGGGTTCCGAGGCAGTCGCGGTAAGTGTCGTCGGCGCAAAGGACCTCGTCGTGGTGGTCACCAAAGACGGCGTGCTGGTGGTCCCGAAGGACCGCGCCCAAGACGTGCGCAAGGCGGTCACCGAGATTAAGCGGCGCGGCGGAACGCAAATCTAGCGCCCGCGCTCCGTTGCGCGCGTGCACCATGCTGACTAACGCCGGTATCTGACTCCGTTCACGAGGGCCTTGCTAAGCACACGCGCGTGCAACGCGCCAAATTCGCGACTCTGAATGAGATCGAACAGAGGCCCCACGCCCCACGCAAACAGTGTCCGCGTAAACTCCACCTCAGTCGGCTGGTTGTTCACCAGACGCGTCTCTGGATCGTGCGTTTGAACAACCCATGTGTCGGCGTCGACCGGAAAGTCATTCAACTCAAAAGGCTGGTCTTCCTCTTGGGTGGCCCCCAGGAATCCAATGTAGCCGATATCCTTGAGCTTGCCCGTCGTATAGAACAAGTCAAAATCTTGCACGAGTAAGTAGATGGGGCTGAGCGCGCTGAGTGTCTTCGGGTATTCGTCAGCTTGGATAGCTGTGGCGCCCGAACCGACCGTGGGAAGCGACCCAAAGTCGTCGAAGTCTTCACTGCTGTAAATGACACCATCCACATTGCAGACGTAGAATGTGGAGGTAGCGTTGGTCTTGAGGTCCTTCCGCTCCAGATGCCACACGGTATACGCGCCAATCAGATCGCTATCGACCACCGTGTACGACAACTCGTCGTCGAAGGAATCGAAACTCCCGTGCGGGGTCTTCTCTGCAAACGTCCAGGAATTTCCGATGGCCATGGGCCAATAGTCGGCAAACGTATAGGGGTCCGGTTCCTCCGCGGGAGGCGCCGGAACTGGGCAACCTGCCATAAAACTCATGGAGAGGATTGCGCCAATTAAAGACAATCGAACACGGAAAGGCGAAACCATTGTCAGACTCCTTTGCAGCGATGACCGCGCAGAGGGTAGCAGGCTCGCCACCGGGAGCGCTACTTTCACGGTTGATAAGCAATTTGCGCCGGCGTGAATGGTTCGCGTGCGAGACTTCAAGGATATGGTGAAGGGGCTCTCTTTGCTTCAGGTCTCGCACAGGCGCCGTTTGCGAGACTGACTGGCATGTGTTCCCGAGAGGTCCCGGCTAGATTCGCTTCTCCATGTGAAAATTGGTAAAACGAACGCCCTTCCGAGTGACCTCATGTTCTTCAGTCACCGTGTAGCCATGTTTCTCCAGAAAGGGCCGCGCAGTGATGCTGGCTTCAGTGTACAGACGGCCGAGTCCCATGGCCTTTGCGTGTTTTTCGCAACGCGCCAAGAGAGCTGTCCCGATACCTTCTCCCTGGTGCTCGGCGTGACAGTATATGCAGTCGATACACCCGCGAGGTTCCAGATCGATGAAACCAACGATCTTGCCTTCCATCTCGGCAACGTACGTGTACCGGTTGTCGAGACGTTCTTGCCATTCGTCGATGTTGACGTCGTCGGGCGCCCAGGCCGCGATCTGCTCCGGGGCATAGTCGCGGCTGTTTACCCGCCGGACCGTCTCCACGTACAGGCGGACAATCGCTTCGGTGTCGTCCCGCAAGAAATCTCGAATGTTCACATTCACCTCTTCACCTACCTCCTTCGGGCAACTTCGTTGGCATACGTTCGCCCGAGCGTGTCCGCATGATCGCGAATCCACTCGCTGAGCACTGTGGCACCCGTGGGTTTGGCGTCTGTCCATAACAAATCATGCATCAGAGCATCGATTTCGTCGCGGGTCAATATCACGTCGCCGACCGCCTTTCCAATAAGCGATACGGCGAAGTGCGCCAATCCCGGCGGCATCGAAACAATCTTCCGCTTCAATCCAAGTAACTTGGCCGTTAACGCAACCAGTTCGCGGAATTCGAATACTTCCGGCCCGGTGCCATCCACCGTGGCATTCTCCGTCGATGCCCCCAGTTCAACAGCCAGCCCGGCAAAGTCTTCCACGTGTATCGGCTGCACCCGGTAGCGCCCGTCACCAAACACGCCGAACACAGGGAACCGCCGCGTAGCCCACGCAATATTGTTAATTAGAATATCCGACCCGCCAAACAGGATTGCCGGACGTAGAATAGCATGACTCATCCCCGAGTTGCGTAGTGCTTCTTCGAGACGGGCCTTTTCGCGGAAATACTCGAAGGGGCTTTCCAACGAGGGCTTTGTAATACTGACGTGGACAATCCGCCGCACCCCCGCGTCCTGTGCCGCGCGAAACAAGGTCAGCGTATTCTTGACCGCCTGAGCCCGCGTGAACGTGCCGTAGTTGAAACGAATCCAATAGGTGTTATAGAGAACCTCGCAACCACGCAGTGACTCCACGAGCTTGTCGGGCTGGTCAAAATGGAACGGGCTCGCCGGAACCCGCCCGGCAAAAGGATCGCGGGAAGACGTGGTCAGCGTTCGCACCTCGTGCCCGCGTTCAAGCAGCATGCGCGCAATAACCTGGCCGGAGTAGCCAAACGCGCCAGTCACGACATGACTACCCATGCCCCTCTCTCCTTGACTTAACAGAACGCCGAGATGGCGAGTTCCCTGGCCTCGCTCAGCCACGCACGACGTTGTTCTTCGGAACTGGTGACGATCACGCTGAACACTCTTCGCCGTACATCGTTAACACCACATAGGCCGAAAATGCAATTGCGCCAGATAGTCTCAAGCGGGTCGCCAAAGACGCTACGTTCCCTTTCGTCGGGCGTGTTGGCCGTATTCAGCACCAGCGCGGTCCGGGCTTTGAGCAGACCAATCGGGACGCCCTCCCCTCCGTCGCCTTCTTCAAACCGGTAGGCCACTCCCGGCCGAATCACGCGATCGATCCAGCCCTTGAGCAAAGCAGGGGGCTGTCCCCACCAGTTCGGATGAACAATCACGATTCCGTCCGCATTGCGCAAAACGTCGCAGTGTCTCTGTATGTACGCGGGAACGAACCCATCCTCCGGGATTTCGTCCTTAGGCAGGAATGGGTCAAACCGTTCGGCATAGAGGTCGTGAAAGATAACTTCATGCCCCTTTGCGGCCAGTTCATCGCACACGGCCGCCGCCAACGCATGGTTGAAACTGGATGGGTCCGGATGCCCCAGTACTACGAGTATATTCACGTCCCCCGCTCCCGGCCGAATCAACCGCCGTGCGTCAGGCGGAAACCCTGGATTTCAGTTCGGCCACGGAGTCCTTCCACTCGTCCAGTTCATCCGTCTCGGTCCACATTTCGAGGAGTTCAGAGGGTTCGACAACAACGCGGTTGACTACGGCGATGGCTTTCTTCACGAGGTCGGGACTGGGCTTAAACTTCATCTTCTTGACCCACATATCGACGGGTTCGGAATAGGGGCTCTTAATGCCCCATTTTCCTTTGAGGCGCGCGACCACCTCGACGGCGGCCAATCCCTCTTCCGCGTCCGGAGCTTCAAGGTATTCGTCCCCCGCCTGGATGACTCGGTCCAGAGTATTCTCGACGTAGGACAAGTCCTCCGCCTCTTCCAAGCCGAATGCCCAATCCGCCGCCGCATCGTTCTCGAAAATGCCGCTACCCCAAGTTCCCATAGTGCCTCCCAAACTCTCTATCCCTTACCCGCAACGCGCGGGCTTGTATTACCTGCTGCAAGACCAAGTGTCTAGCCGCCGACACGCGGTCCAAATCGCGACCACGCGTTCTCCCAAAGGGCCGCACGTTCTGGCACCCCTTCGATACTGGAAATATTCACTCAATCGCACCCCGCAAGACAACAGAAAAAAATGTCAGCCGGCTGAGCCCGCGCTGTCCCCCCCGCGCACATAGTACGCCCGGCTCGGCTAATCTATTCCTTCCATCACCGGAATCTCCAGCGCAGGCGCATCCAATTGCAGCTGGATGACGGTGTCGATATCGTTTCGATCAGCCGGCGCCACCGATACCTCAAGATTCGTGTCGTTAGCGCTCACCGTCGCCTTGCCTCCAGTAAGCGATTTGTGGGAAAGGACCTTGGCCGGAAGAGGGCCAAAGGTCAACGTGTCTTTCGGCCATGACATAATGTGTAGATAAACCGTGTTCCCGGCGCAGGTGCTGGCTCCCCACTTCCCGGGCTTGTAGGGCCCACCGCGCGTCCCATAGATGGACTCCCCGTACTTCGCCAGCCATTCTCCCATGGCCTTGAGCCGTTCCACCTGCCGGGGTTCGATTGCGCCGTCCGGCATGGGACCCACATTGAACAGGAGATTGCCGTCTCCCCCGGCGCAACGCACTAGAGTCTGAATACAGTCTTTGACCGGCTTCACGTTGTCGTTCGGCTTCCACGCCCACTGATCGCCGATAGTGATGCACGATTCCCATGCGCGATTGCGTTCGAAAGCGCCTATCGTCTGTTCGGGCGTATCGAAATCGGCTGGAAGCCCCGCGCGATTGTTGATGAGTATCTGCGGCTGGAGCGTCCGAATCATGGGCAACAGGTTCTGCGAATCCCAGTCTTTGTCCGTCCCGCCCAAACCGTCGAACCAGAGAATGTCCACCTTGCCGTAATTGGTGCACAACTCACGCACCTGGCCGTGCAAGTACTCCAAGAATCGGGCGTGATTCTCCGTGCGGTAGTCGGGATGGTGCCAGTCAGGCGGCGAATAATAGAAACCTAATGGAAGGCCGGCCTCGTGGCAGGCATCCGCCAATTCCTTGACCACGTCGCGCTTGAACGGCGAATTCGTGATCTTATAGTCCGTGAGCGCGCTGTCGAACATGGAGAAGCCGTCGTGGTGACGTGTCGTGAATACGAGGTACTTCATTCCCGCTGCCTTGGCAATCGCCACCCACTCGCGGGCGTCAAAGTTTACGGGATTGAACTCCTTGTAAAGGTTGTCGTAGACATCCACGGGGATCTCGCCCGTGCCGCCCGTCCCTCGACGTTCACCGCCTCGCGACCAGCCAATTTCCGTACCCTTGAGACTGACCGGCCCCCAGTGGATGAACAGCCCGAATCGAGCTTCCTGCCACCACTTGAGTGCTTCCGGCTTTGCCGTTAGAAGGTCTTGTGCGAATACGGGCATGCTCAAGACAAGACAGACCAAAACGAGCACGACGTTGCGATTCATGGTTTGCGAATCGATACGCATGGATCCCCCCCTTGCGAACTAGTCGCAGTGAAACACTTCTTCCATCGACGCCCACCATTCTCCTTCAGCGCGCGTTGGCAGCGGTTCCTGGCACGGCTTGCACACGGCCCACCACTCCTGGGTGAGGGGATCCGCAGCCATCTTGGCCATGTCCGCTTCAAAATCTCCGCCGTGATACTCGAAATAGCTGAAGAGAAACCCGTCTTTGTGGTAGATGGAATAGTTGCGGATATTGCACTCCTGAATCATAGCGAGGATTCCAGGCCACACCGCCGCGTGCAAACGCTTGTACTCCTCCAATTTCTCCGGCCGGACACGCAGCACACTTCCGTAACGTCTCATGCCGCCTCCTTCACACCGGTTGATCGAACTCGCCCAAGTTCAGTGGATACACACCGAACTCCCGCGCCAATTCGACCACATAGGAATAGGTCTTCGGTTCAACATTGTCGGGCATGGAGTGATCGGACTGAAGAATATAACCGCCACCCTTTGCCGCGTTGAGCTTTGTGAGAATCTCGCGGCGCACAAGCTCGCGATTGTTCGTGGCAAGAACGCGCACATCGATGTTGCCCACAAACGCCAAGCGCTTGCCGAATTGCCGTTTAAGATCGACCACGTTCAATCCGGCTTTCGCTTCCAGCGGATTGTAGGCGTCAACACCCGCTTCAATGAGGTCTTCGTAGACCGCTGAAGCATTACCGCAGCCGTGATAGACGACTTTCAGCCCGGCAGCATGGATCGCATCGCAGATGCGCTTGACCTGAGGCTTGTACAAATCACGCCACATCTCGGGCGAGAAGAACATCCCACGGTCGTAAGCCACGTCGCCCCACACGTACATGCCCGAGAGCAATCCACCCGCAGCCTCGACCTGCGCCTCGACTATTCCCACCAGGAAGTCCCCGAGACGCTCAAGGATCCTGCCCATACGAACAGGATCTTCGGCGAGTTTCATAAGCACATTCTCGGTGCCCATGATGCGCCACACCATTTCGTGCGGCTCACAGACGCTGCCAAATACGCAACACGTTTTCGCAGCGTGGTTGACTCGGTCAACGTAGGACGGATAACCAAGCACAAGGTCGTCGCCCACACTGTTGATCTGGTCGTCGATGGCATTGAAGTACCGTCGTGGGTCCTTCGGATCGTCGAATGCGAGCTCATCCATCTGCTCGAAGCTTTGCCAGGTGAAATCGGCGTAATAAGGCATCGGATGGACCGATTTGCGAACGATAGTCGCGCCGAACCCCGTGGTCACAACCTTCTGCTCCTCCGAGTTCTCGACTATGCGAACTCCTTGGATGTGAGGATCCATGTTGGGATTGACCACAGACACGTCAAGGTCCCAGTAGGCGTAGGGATCGAATCGATCGCCGATCGCATGCCCGGTTTCGTCCATCAACTCGCATTTGCAGCGGCGAACAAAATTGGTCCAGAAGAAATCGCCCACGGGCACACGGTCGGGTTCTTCGTGGTTCAATGCCGCGAGTACCCGCCTGCGCTTGGATTCGACACTCGACATCGGCCTGCACTCCCCCCCTGAATTGTGCGTTAGCGCGTGTTAACGCCCCGCACTCCCCCCTCAGCCAGCGTGCCTCAAATTATAGTGGAGCTAAAGGCACCGTATCGCGCGTCCGCAACTGCACCAGCATCGCCCGCCATTCCGCGGGTTTGTTGGGCAATACGGAATAGTAACGTGTCAAGAAATTGGCCACCAAATCGGTCGGCAATTCTTCTAGGGATTCGTCTTCCGGCAAGAAACAGAGGTCCAATTCCGATACAGCGTGCCCGTTGTTCTTCCACGACGGGTGTACATACGGGAAATTGAGCCTCTTGTATCCGAGATGTGACAGGACTTCGCGCCTTACGAAGGGGTCCATCACTTTGATTCCGCCGAACGCGTGTTTTTCCGCACGGTACGGATCGTAGATCTCGGCGAACATGCCCAGCGGCTCGGACCCTTGCTGCTCCGCCCACTGCTCAATGTCTGCTTGCCGATGAACATAAAGGAAACGCCCAATGCCCATGCCCGGCCGCGCAATAATCGTGAAATCGGTCATGGCAACGCAGAAATCGGCGTAGTACCGGTATTCGGTGGCGCCCACGACGGCGTTGTCGTGCACGGCTGCGCACACACGTATGCCGGGATCCTCAAGCGGATCGCGCCACGCATCGAACGCAAGCACCTCTTCCGGCGGGAAGACCTTCTGCATCAACTCATGCAGGCTCTTAAACAACGGGTCGTCTATGGACGTTATGCGAACGTAGTCCATGCTCAATTCCTTAATCCGGAGGCCACCCTCTCGGCGCGAAATGGATTCTGCCACTGCATCAAGACGGCACAGTCGCCCGACTCTTCGTCATCGAGGTAATCGTGAACGACGCGAACCGGCATACGTCCGCACCGCATCAGAAACGTGACGATAGGATCTTGCACCGTTCCCTTAACAACTTCCTCCAAGTACTGCTCCGGCGTCAGCGCGCCCGCATGGGCCGCATATCCAGGCATCCGGGCGCCGCCCAGCAACCGGTCCAACCCCTTGGCAACAACAAGTTCATACATACTGTACATGAGCGCCTTGCCAATCCCGAGTTTTCGGTAAGCCGGCCGGACACTGATGTCTACCACGTACAGCGTGTTGCCGTTTGGATCGTGATTCGTGATGTATCCCATATCGGTAATGGTGGCCCATGAATGATCCGGGGCATCGGGATTCCAGGTTACCAGCAGACCGGTCACCGATCCCGCTATCTCTCCTTCCACCTCGGCACAAAGCGCGCCATCAGGAAAGAGCCGGACATGGTTCGTCAGTTGGGTTGTATTCCACCACAGTTCCGACGGAAAGGGCGGAGGAAAACTCTCTTCTTGCACGCGAATGAGCGCGTCGAAGTCCGAGGGGACGTAGTTGCGAATCACAATCGGAACCGGTCGATTCCCCTCAAAGAGGTACATCTTCTTCGAATACATTGTTCGAGGACGTTCCTCTCTTTACCCTGCCAAGGCTACACGATGCACCTATGATACCAAGTATTGGGAGAATTGCGAAAGGGTTTCGCCCGCGCAGGCTCAGAATGCGCCCGGACCTTCCGCAGAAGCGCCGCCACATCCCAAGTCAGGGTACAGATCGGTGCGCCGGTCGCGCCAAGTCGTCACGGAGCCCTTCGCCCGGACCTCGCGCAGCAGGTCGAGGTCCAAATCTCCTACTACAACCATATCGTGATTGAGCTCGCCTTCGGCGATGACGCCGCGAGGCGGAAAACAGACGTCGTTGGGCGCGAGTATGGCGGCCTGCCCCGTATTCGCGCGCATGAAATCCACTGCCTGAAGCGTTCCCACGGTGCCGGAAGTTACAACGTAGACTTGGTTTTCGACGCATCGGGCATGGCAGCAATAGCGCACACGATAGAATCCGTGCAGGTCGTCCGTGCAGGAGGGACAAAGGACCACGTCCGCTCCTCGGCCCACGGCCATGCGCACGATTTCCGGAAACTCGATGTCGTAGCAGGTCAACAGGGCGACCTTCATCTTTCCGGTGTCAAACACATGGACGGCATCTCCACCCGAGATGCGCCACTCGTCTCGCTCGGTCGGTGTGATGTGCAGCTTGGGCTGCTCCGAAACCCGCCCATCCGGGTAAAACAGGTGGGCCACATTCATCAGACGGTCGTCCCGGCGTACGACGTGCGTACCCGCGGCGATGTACATGCCGGCGTCTCGCGCAATCTGCGTGAAGAGTTCCAGGTAGCGTCCGGTGAAGCCAGCCAGCGCCTCAACGGACACGCCTCGATCGCCGACTCCAGGTATGGACAAAAGCTGAGTCGTGAAGAACTCGGGAAACAGCACATACTCAGCAGCAAACTCGGCCGCTGTCTTGACATAGTGCTCGACCTGCGCGGCAAACGCCTCGAATGAATCGATGCCGTGCAGGTGGTACTGAACGGCTGCTACCCGAATTCTCATGAAACCCCTCATCGTGATTGACTGCAGACATCCACCGCGTGCACACGCAGGAGATACCGTGTACACTCGTTCTAACCGGAATCTTTACACAAGGAAGCCCGACCGTGAATAGAAACCGTGTCTCCTTGCTGTGCGCACTGCTAGCGGCACTATACATCAATGCCGCGGTCCAGGCACAGACCCCCAGCTCTCCCCCACCCATCGCCAGCCCGATTACTTTTGAGAAACAGGTGATCGATGCGGCGTTCGAGAACGGTTATCAAGTCAGCGCGGCGGACGTGGATGGCGACGGGAAACTAGATGTCTTGGCGCTGTCCACCACGCCTTCTCAGTTGGTGTGGTATCGCAATTCGTCGTGGGAACGATTCTCCATCACAACCCAGACCAAGCTGAATATAGACCTGGCGCCCTCCGATATTGATGGAGACGGAGACGTCGATGTTGCGCTGGCGTCGGAGTTCGATCTCAATGACTCCACAGCAGGTGGCCTCGTCGAGTGGCTGGATAACCCTGGCGATCCGGCTGCGCAGCAGGATTGGAGGCGATACAGAATTGACGCAATCCCCACCGCTCATCGAGTTCGCTGGGCCGATATCGACGGAGATGGAAAACGCGAGTTGCTCGTGCTGCCCATCATCGGGGTCGGCGCGAAAGCCCCGGACCATACGACAGGGGTGCGCTTCGTGGCGTATCGGGTCCCCCAGAATCCGAAAGAAGAGGCGTGGCCCGCACTCGAAATCGACTCGAAGCTGACGACTGCCCACGGCTTGGCCGTCGTACGCTGGGACAATAACGAGCGCGACGACATACTCACCGCCAGCTTTGACGGCCTACATCTGTTCCGCTATGACCCCAAAACTCAGACCTGGGGTAAGGAACGGCTGGGTTCCGGCAACCGCATGGATCAACCCAAGCAAGGTTCCAGCGAAGTAGGCATGGGCAATCGGAAGGAATGGCCCGGACGTTTCATGGCAGCCATCGAACCGTGGCATGGCAACGAGGTTGTCGTATATGACCCTGTGCGCTACGTCGAGGATCCCTGGCGCCGCATCGTGATTGACAGTACCTTTAACGACGGGCATGCCTTGGCAGTCGCCGATTTCGACAAAGATGGCAACGACGAAATTGTGGCAGGCTATCGCGGCGCGCCCTACGCACTCTATCTCTACAACAGCGTCTCTGGGACGCGCGATTGGCAACGCGCCGCAATAGACGAAGGCGGGGTGGCGGCCTCCGGCGTAGTGGTCGCGGACATCGACAACGACGGCAACCCCGATATTCTTGTTGCGGGGGCGTCTACAAACAACGTGGTGTGGTACAGGAATCGCGGAAAGAGCGGCCCCTGACAAGATAGGTTGTAGTCTAAGTTATGAATACGCCGAAACATAACAGGAACATGATTTCCTTCACGGCAAAGGGGTAAGTTGTAATCCCCGTCTGGTTGCGAAGGGAATTCGAAACCGAGGCAGGAAGCAAGGCAATCGTTCAAGCGACTCCCGAAGGCATTCTTATCAAGCCGATTTCCCGCCGGGCCATTGCCAGACTGCACGGTATCCTCAAGCATGACCCCAACACCAAGCCCCTTTCCGAAGAGTGGACGGCGCACAAGAAGTCCGAAGGACTGTCAGGGGAACGGAAAGTTGGCCGAAACCGTCCTCGATAGTCTCGCATGGAAGCCATTTGCATCGACGCGATTGAGGTCCGAGCGCGCTAGAACTTCTGAAACTTCTCCCTCAACCTCTCCGCGCGGGCAATAATGCTCTCCGCTTCGCGGACGCGTGCTTCATCTCCGCTGGCCCGAGCTTCCTGCAACGCATTGCCAAGGGCATTCAGCAACACGGCAATCTGCGCATCGAATTGCTGGGCGAGTTCGTGCGCGGGCGGAATCCGCGTCACCAGAATTACTGACGGTCCCACGCTGAAACCGCCCTCTTCCATTGTTTTGACTGTCTCCGCATCCAGAGCGCCGAAAGGCGAATCGATGACCTGGAAAAGCTCGTGTTTGCGTAGAAAGTCTAGAAGGTCACGCTCGTCAAATGGCCCCAAGTCGCTCTGCCTGCGCAGGTAAGAAACCAACTGGTCAAAAGGAACCAGGGCGCGGCTCACCTGTTTCAGGTAGCTGAGCACTTTCTGTTCGATGTCTTCGAGAATCATGTGGGTGGCGCTTCCAATCTCTTGAGTATTTCTTCACCCGCGATGCGAACCCCTTCGCGATTCCAATGACCGTCCTTCTCGTAGTAAAGACTCGCGGGATTCGCGTGATTACGAAACACGGGCCGCAAGTCTACCGTCGGAATCAAGTACTCGCGAAGATTCAACATCACTTCGTCGTAACCTTCCGCTTCCTTGGTTGCGCCGTGGAGCGTAGACTGCTTGCTCGGTATCAGCACAACGACGAGCTGCGCGCCGTTGGCGCGCGCCGAAACGACCGCCTGCAACACGCTTTCTTGAACACGGCCCAATTCGTATGCGGTAGGTCCTCCAACGGTCATGCGTTCTCCGCGCACCTTGGCATACAAGACCCGGTAGAAGGCATTCCATCCTTTCAAGTAGGTCTTTACGAAACGTTCTTTCCAGTCCACGCCGATTGGCGGCCCACACCATGTCCCTGAATGATACGCAAACCAATCGAGATCGCTTCGCCGCCAATCGTCATAGTCCGTAATCTCGGAGAAATCGTTCTCGAACAGACCCAGCACAATCCACTTGGGTTTGTTGATTAGGGCGTAATCGTTGAGAATCGTGTAGTACTGCGCCGGGCACTGTCGATGAATCGACATGCTGTAGTATGAGAGACCGTGCTCACGAAACATCGTGTAGAAGGAGAATGCCGCCCCTTCCATGAACGAATCGCCAAGGCCGATAACATCGACCGGCTGCCCGGATCGGCGCGCGGCAATCGCCTCGGGATGATTCCAGAACCCGAACTCATCTGTCGACAACGGGTCCAGCTCGGTGTCGGAATTCGCGAGCACTATGTGCTTGCCAAAATCGATATCGGGCTTCCAGGTAAAACCGATGCTGTCGTTCAACGTCAAGTACTGTTGAATGGCAGCCACTTCGGTGCGCGGCCTGTACAACATATGCCCATACCGGTGGCGCAGCACAGCCTCGCCCAAAGCAACCACCAGCGACATCGAGAGCGCCAGCAGGAGCGCGTTGCCGAGAAAGCGCTTCATGGCCTTTCTGACGCGCTCTTTTCGTGCCTTCGGGCCTTCCGCCCTTGCATCCGGCAGCGTTATTTCGGGCGTTGAACTCATTCCATCGATTCTTCGAGTAGATTCACTTCCACGGCATTTCCATGCTCGCGTCCAATTCGCACCGTCTTTATTTCATGCGGTCCAAAGGTCACACGCGCGGAACGGTCGCTGTTAGGCAGCCGGATAATGGTATCGGTCTTTCTGCCCGCTGTCTCGTAGCCGCGCACGATAATGTCCTCGCCATCCTCACTCTTCTTGAAGACGGTCAAGAGTACGTTCGGCGCTTCAGTATCAAGGAAAGACATGCTCGGTCCCAAACGCCCCGGATGCGCCGACTCCACGTGGACAAACAGCGGCTCATTCAGTTCCCAGGCCTTGCGGCAGACACCCGCCGTCTTCCACGTTCCTCCGTGCGGCGCCAGTCGGATGCGCACCGTATGCCAACCCTGGTCCATGATCGCGAACGGTTGCGACGAATCATATCGGGCGGGATCGTGGTGCGCATAGGCCGGACTGCGCAGCAGCGTAACACGCATGGTGCCGCCGCTCATGTCGAATCCGTACTTGGAGTCGTTCAGTACGGCAAGTCCATAGCGATCTCCATCCACTTCGCCGGACAAGTCGATCCACTTCTGCCCAGGCTCTTCGTTGCCGTTGGTGGTGCGTTCCTGACACCCGTAGGCCGTGTCGTAGGTCGAGACGCCTTGCTCGATGCGGGTCTCGTACCCGAGCTTGAGCATCGTGTAGCGCTCTTGCCAATTGATCTTGAACACGCAGTCTATCGTATCGTCGTTCCGGTAAAGCGACACAAATGTGTCCGCGTGCGATTTTCCGTACCGGGACTGCACGCGAACCGTCGCGCGAACCGGGCCTTCCTCAATGACGCTCAACTCGGCATTGCCAAACCGTCCTGCCTCGTTGCGATACTGTGGGAAGTCGTGGCCCCACGTGTCTGACGAGTCGACTATCGCCGCAAGCACGTTGCCTTTGTTCAGCACTTCTATCTCGCGCTTCTTGTCGTAGAGCCTGCATAGGTGACCCTGATACGGGTCGAATTCGATGCGCCACCATTTGTTTTCGAGAAAGTCGCGACCGGCTTTGAGCTTGCCGTCTTGCTTGACCTTCTTGTGTCCCGATCGCGCGTGATAGCAGCGGTATCCGAGCGCAGGCACTTCGGCCGTGAACACGTGGGCCACACTACCAATACGTTCGTCGAGAGCAGGCTGACTCAGGGTCGGTTCATTTTCCGCATCAACAAAATGAATCGGCGTCTCGAGCGTACGTGCCGCGATGGGAGGTGCAGTAACAACCTGCCGGACCGGCCACGGCAACGGATTCACCACCATCAGCGTGTTGCCCTCGGGTGTCGTGTCTACGGCGCGGGCAATCACCTGAATCGACTCATTGCGCACCACATTCGCCGCGTGGCGCGCCGCGCCAAGCTGATCGCGCGCATCTTCGTACGATGACTCCAGGCTTGTGCCCGCTAGAATATCGTGGAATTGGTTGTACAGAAGGTCTTTCCAAGCCTTCTCCAACACGTCTTGCGGATAGGAGTGGTTCTGGGTCAGCCACGCAGCCGTGGCGAACCGTTCCGCGGCCATTAAGGCGTGTTCGGTCGAACGATTCAGGCGTTTGATGTCGGCATGCGTCGTGTAGCAGCCCTGGGCATGATGCTGAAGATCCGTCGAAATCGTGGCAATCGCTTTCTCATCGGTATCTTTCAAAAAGGCGTCGAAATAATCCCGCAGCGTGGAGAACAACACCTTGGGAGATTTCTTGTCGTTCTGCGCTTCCTGGATCTGCGCAATCGCCCGCTTCGTAGGTCCGCCGCCGTGGTTGCCCACGCCGTAGAATCCCAAGATCTCTTTCTGACCTTCGTTCAGATGAACGTTCTTGGCCAAACGTTCAATGCGCTCGCGCGTTTCCGCGTCGGCGTTATAGCTTTCAAGAATCAGGGTCGCAAGGATGCGCGTTCCATCGTTGGCCTGCCACCAAAACGTAGTGCCTTCCGGATAATGCATCTCGGTTAGAGCGTCCGGGCGCATGTACGCGTAGCTGTCGATTCCCAACTTCTTGTAGATCTGCGGCAAGGTACCCGCGTGTCCAAAACTGTCGGGATTGAATCCGACGGTAACGCGCACGCCAAACTCCTTCTCAAAGAAACGCTGAGCATACAAACCCTGACGGACAAACGATTCGCCGGAGGGAATGTTACAGTCCGGTTCAATCCACCATCCGCCCGCGATTTCCCAACGTCCTTCTTTCACGCGGGCGCGAATCTGTTCGAAAAGCTCCGAATCGCATGCCTTAACCCACGCGTAGAAACATGCGCTGCTCGCCGTAAACGTGAACTCGGGCGTTTCGTTCATGCGGTCCAAGGCGCTGCGGAACGTCGCACGCACCTCTTCGTACCCTTCCGGCCAACGCCACAGCCACGTAGGATCGATGTGGCCATGACCAATCATATGTACAGTCTTCTTGCTCAACTCAGACATGGTGCTCCTCTCGTTAATTCAACCGCGCGGATCATAGTTCTCAGCTTGAACAGGCGCAAATTGCTCGCGGTCAACTGGTGACTCTCGCACGATCCGATATGCTAGACTTTACCAAAGCCTAAACGCACTGGGGGGAACGCGCCATGACGATCCGCCTGTTCCGTATTGCGTTCACGTGCACCGTTTGCACAATTCTCGTCTTTGGCTGCGAAAAGCCTCTCCGCGCGCCACACCTGCGCGATGCCGACAACCGGATCGTCATCTATCACGGCGTCAACGTTTCCAACTACTCGAAGTACAGCGCCGACTTCTTGCCCTGGCAGACCAAAGACGACTTTGCGCGGCTAAACAACTGGGGCTTCAACGTCGTGCGTTATCTCGTCTTCTGGGAAGCCATCGAGCCCCAGGAAGGCGTCTATGATGAGGAGTACCTGGACGCGACCGTTGAGCGTATCGGTTGGCTTGAAGAGCTTGGCATCGACGTCATTGTCGACCTCCACCAGGACCTGTATAGCGGCAGGTACGGCGGCGATGGGTTTCCCGACTGGGCCATCAACGACAACGGAGAACCCTTCACCCCGCAAGAGCCGTGGAATCTTAACTACCTGCAGCCTGCGGTCATCGCGTGCTTCAACAACTTCTGGGCCAGTGACGCCCTCAAAGCAAAATACGTGAACATGGTTGAACATTTGCTCAATCGAGTCGATGACCTGCCCAACGTGATCGGACTGGATATCATGAACGAACCCTACGGTGCGGATGATGTCCATTTTGAGCAGACCACCCTGTCGCGGTTCTATCGGGACGTGCAGGACATGCACACGGAAAACGGCTTTGATACGCCCCTGTACTTCGAGCCGCGTATTCTTACGTCCGGCGGCCTGAAGACCAACCTTGCGTTCAATCCGCAGGAAGGCAGCGTCTACGCGCCGCACTATTACGAATTGCTCAGCCAGTTCGGATTGGGCTATCCGGAGACCTCCAAGCTGTGGACGGAGCGCGCGGTGAAAATGCGCGTGGACGATGCACGCGCCTTCGGTACGCCGTTGTTCTTTGGAGAGTTCGGCATCCACGGAACCGCCGATTCCGACTACAACTATCTCAATGACCTGCTGGAACTCTTCGATTACTATCAGATCGGTTGGGCCTACTGGTCCTACGATGTGGCGCATGAAGGTGGCTACGGTCTTATTGACGACAATGGCGACGAGACCACAACGTTGCAGATCATTGTACGCATGTATCCCCAGCGCATTGCCGGAGACGACCCCGAGTGGAGCCTTGGAGAACAAAGCTTCGACCTCACCTACACCGCCAACGATTCCAGCGCGCCGACCGTCATCTTCGTCCCAATGGGCCTCGCATCGGTACAGGTATGGCAAAATGGGCAGGCAATCTCGTACGACAATATCTCTCGCTATCTGTCGATTCCCAATGTGGGTGGCGCGGGGACGAAACAGACGATTCATATCGAATGGTCCCAGCCGGGCTGAAAACGCACTTGGTGCGGGGATGAACTCATGCGCGAAATAAGAGGCAAAGTTGCGCTCGTGACCGGTGCGGCAAGCGGCATCGGACGCGCCACGGCATTGGCCCTCGCGCAGGAGGGCGCGAGGATCATCATCTGCGACGTGAATGATGAGGGCCTCTCTGCACTACGCACTGAACTGAGCGCCATCTCCGAATGCCTGCTGGCCGAGCGCGTAGACGTTGCGGATTTCGAGCAGATGCGCGCCTTCGCGGACCGCGTCCACGAACTCGTTCCTTGCGTGGATATCCTCGTGAATAACGCGGGCGTGGCGGTCATCGGCGATATTCTCACCACGACCATGGATGACTGGAAGTGGCTGCTTGGCATTAACCTTTGGGGGACAATCCACGGCTGCCACCTGTTCGCGCCGAAGATGGCGGAGCATGGTCATGGCGGCCATATCGTCAACGTATCTTCCATGCTGGGTTATGTGGCCACACCTTTCACCACCGCGTATGTCACAAGCAAGTTTGGCTCTTTTGGCCTGGGACTGAGCATGCGCGCGGACCTTCAGCCCTATGGAATCGGTGTCTCGATCATCTGCCCGGGGGTGGTCAAAACGAACATACTTCAAGCGACGCGCATCCGCGGCGTTGTCGAACACGAACGGGCACGGGACCGCGTCGAAAAAACGTACGCAAAGCGCAATTTCGGGCCTGAACGCGTGGCACGGGCCATCGTCCGCGCCATACATCGGAACCAGGCGATTGTCCCCGTCACGATTGAATCGAGGCTCCTCTACTACCTCAACCGACTGTGCCCGGCTGCCGTTCGCGCGCTAGTTGGGTTCTCCGCGGAAAGGCTTAAAGGGGAGCTGACGCTGCTTCATCCTCCAACGCAATCGCGTACTCGATAAGCTCGTCCGCGATCCGCGCGTGATGGGCGTCAAACGGCATAATCGGCTGCCGCACGCGATCGGTGGCATACACGCCTTGCCTATGCAGTAGCCTTTTGAAGAAGTGGATCGACATGTCAAGATGTTGGTTGGAGAAGGCCAGCACGGGCAGCAGACGGTTAAACAGGGCGCGCGCAGCGTCGCGCCGGCCGCTAGCATATAGACCGTAGATGCGCGTGTAGAGTGCGTGCATCCCCGTCGGCATGAATGCATGAACGCCGCGATCGAGCGCTTCGATAATCTGCATTACCGCCCAGCCGCCAGACACGTGCAAGCGGCGGCCCGTCGCTTCAAGCGCCGCCGAATACTTGACGCCCGCGGGCACAACTTCCACTTTCAGGCAACGAAACGAATCTATCTCCTCAAACAGCCGGGCTATCAACCGCACCGGCACTCCACCGCCGGCAGCGTCCCAATCCTGCAGCATCAAGAAGGGCGGCCGGAGATCGGCCACCTCGCGCACCGCTTGCGTATACTGGACATCGTCCTCATAGGGAATGCTCACAAGCACTCCATCGCACCCCAAGTCAATGAGAGCCTTCGCCGCGCGGACCCGCGCGACTCCGTCAGCCGCGGATGCCCCGCCAATTACCGGCACTCGCCCACGGCATTCATCGAGTACCTCGCGCACCATTTCCTCGCGCTCGGTCTCACTGAGCTTGCCCACCTCGGAGGCCATCGCAGGTACCAGGAACCCCACCACGCCAGCGTCAATAGCCCGCGACACATTCTTGCGCAAGCCCTCCGTATCGATACGGTCATGCGACGTGAACGGCGTGTTAAGCACCGTGATGATGCCGCGCAGATCATCTACTGGTTCCATCGCACACTCCCTCGTAGGTCCTCGTTGTTCGGCACGATTCTACCACCTCGGAACGCCACGCATAAGGCTTCGGTACACGCGGCTCTTGACCGCCGTCCTTTGCTCGAGTCTTTCCATCGTCGCCTCGCGTTTGACCCGCGACTCCGCCGTGCGCTATGATCTCCCCCGCTTTACCGCTTCTACCTTCGTGCCGGAGTGGTGAAATGGCAGACACGCATGGTTCAGGACCATGTGGGCGCAAGCCCGTGGGGGTTCAAGTCCCTTCTCCGGCACCATCTTCCCCATTTTCCCTTCAGATTCAAGCCGTGTCGTACCGTCGTGCGCCTGTGATCTAACTTGAGGACCAGCCGGTTCTCTTTCGTCCCGCGAAAAGCACAACGCCCGCCGCGAGGGCAGGCGCTGTAGGCAAAACTGACTGATAATTTGACGGTCTAGAACTTCAATACCGACATCAAGAACACATAGTCGGCATCCTGGTCGTCGGAGCCGCCACTAAATGCAGTCCCATTGAACTGGAAGTAACCTCCATCCGTAAGACCGTCACCCGCGAACAGGTGGCTGTAGTACAACAAGAAGTACAGGTCTTCGGAGTAGTTGTACTTCACGTAGAACGATGCTTCGTAACCGATGTCGTTACTTCCTTCGTTGGTCCAGAACGAGAAGTTCGGCGCGAGGGGAATGCGCCAATCGCCGACTTCCCAATAGGCCGGCTGGTCGAAGGGCGCATCGATCCACGCCTTGACCAATTGCAGGTGCAACAACACCTGCTCCGAAGGATGCAGGTCAACGCCGCCGCCAACCATGTAAAAGTTGGACAACCAACCGTTGTCATTCACCACGGGCAGGTAGTTGTAGTCGGCGAACAGCCGGTTGAACGATACACTGGCATCCGGCCGGTACAGCGGGTTAAGCCACTGCGCAAAACTCAGGTCGCGGTTGTCCTGCCCTTCGAAATAGGCGCCAATCAAGGACACGCGCGGCTTCCACGTCACGTCAAAGGTGTAGCCGGTTCTCAGATCCGCGCCAATATTGTCGTACCGCGCGTCGTCGTCGCCGTACATCATGCCGATGGGCACAAAGCGCGAACCAAGGCTGTCGGCTTCGCCAAACTGGTACGCGACTTCCAAGTCGTAGTCCCAGTTGCCCAATGCCCCATTGAGACGGATGCCCACCGTGTGCAGCGTGGTCGGGTCATAGTTGTCGCGGCCAATGGCATCTTCCACCCACTCGCTGAACGCGTCGTAATCGGTGTCATTGCGGCTGCGCCCGTCGCGCAGGAAATACCAATAGGCCGAAATGTCCACGGGCTTCAACGCCTTGTATGTTGCGTAGACACCGTAAAAATCGACATCGCCGTCTTGCTCACCCACGCCACCCTCAAAGGGCTTGGCCCAGAAAGCATCCACGGAAAAGTCCTCCGTGTCATACGTGGCGCGGACTGCGTCGAATGAAAGGCGCTGCGTTGGCGTAAGCATTTCGTTTACGAGCCAACCTTTACCCATCACGAGGGCTTGACGGCCAATCCGAACCCGAAGCGGCAAATCGCACACGGAATCAAGCTGTATATAGGACTGATTAATCTCGACGTCTTCGCTTGTGGAAGCCCGGAAATCCGCGCCGGTAATGTAGTCCGAACGGAAGTCCTCGCCCCAAACGTTGTAGTCGTATAGCTCGATGTATCCGGACACATTGTCCGTGAGGTCCGCGCGAACGTTAAGCAGAATCGCGCTCTCCGCAAAATGCCAATCGGGACCTTCTGCATCCCAGTCAAAAATAGAAAAGACGTCTGACGCGCCGATGGGCCGCTTGAAAAGAAAATCGCCAGGCACGCGGACGGTTCTGCTGAAGTCCTGCTCGAACACGTTCCGGTAATAGCGGTAGCGCATGCGCAATTCCCCGCCAACCTGCACGTTTTGCAGGTCCGCCCGGGCAAGATCCGTCAAAAGCAGACAGGTCACGCCGACGAGCGCGCAGACACGAAACACTCCGGATAGCTTGCGGTACATGATTCCCCCTACTCTGCGGCCGGTTTCCATCCCGAGGATATGAATTCCCCGCTTCTACGGTCGCCGCAGTCCAATTGGAATAGTGGATTCCCCCGTCGACACACCGCCCCAAATCCCCAGAGTCCATTGGGACGACAAACTGATACTAGTCTACTTTGAGTAAACGCTGCCATTCAAAGACCCGGATACTCACATCGATAGTACAGAATGCTCCCTTCAAAAGCTGGGCAAACTTGCAGCTTTGCCACCCTCATTCATAGTATCGAGGTAGTCAATGGCCGTCGCCGCATTACGGATCAGGAGGTACCTTCCATGTTCGAGCAACGTGACGATGCCCTCCTTTCTCGCAAGCACTTCTTGCTGCGACAACTACGATTCACGGCCCTTGCGGGGTTACTGCTCGGAGTTTCGTTGGGGTTGGGCGTAATCGGGTACCATTATCTCGCCAATCTCGGATGGGTGGATTCCCTGCTCAATGCATCCATGATTCTGACGGGGATGGGCCCCGTTAGCCCCATGCCGACCAACTTGAGCAAGCTGTTCGCCTCGGCGTATGCCCTTTTCAGCGGGATTGTCTTCCTGACCTCGGCTGCAGTCCTTGTCGCGCCCCCTTTCCATCGCATCATTCATCGATTCCATCTCGATACAGACTCCGATGATTCCTGACGGCTGCACGTTTCCTGGGGGTGCATAGCCTCTTCTGGATATTGCTCGGCTGCGTCTTTATGCTAGTGCGATACGTCAATCGTTTGAGGAAGTACCTTTATGAGCAGCGATGTCAATTCCACCACCCCCTCGATGTCCATCGTGCAACGGCTGCATTCGCTCGACGCCTATCGAGGTTTCGTCATGTTCCTGATGATGGCGGAAGTTTTGCACTTGAGCGCCGTGGCTGCCGCACGCCCCGCCAGCAAGTTGTGGCAATTCCTCGGTCATCACCAATCTCACGTCGAATGGGTGGGATGTTCGTTGCACGATCTGATACAACCGTCGTTCTCGTTCATCGTCGGCGTGGCGCTGCCCTTCTCGATGGCCGCGCGCCTCGCAAAGGGACAGTCCAAACAACGAATGTCGCTGCACGCTTTTTGGCGCGCCTTGCTTCTGGTGCTGCTTGGCGTGTTTCTGCGCTCAACCCATGCCGATATGACCCGCTGGACCTTTGAAGATACCTTGTCTCAAATTGGTCTTGGTTACGGATTTCTCTTCCTTCTCGGTTGGTGTTCGCCGCGCGCCCAATGGTCCGCGCTCGTCGCCATCTTGGTGGGATACTGGGCGGCGTTTGCGCTGTATCCGCTGCCCGGCCCCGAGTTCAATTGGGCGGCCTCAAAAGTGACCGCGGATTGGCCTCAGAATCTGGCTGGCTTTGCCGCGCACTGGAACAAGAACACGAACTTCGCATGGGCCTTCGATACGTGGTTCATGAATCTCTTCCCGAGAGAAGAACCATTCACAAGCAACGGAGGCGGATATTCAACGCTGAGCTTCATTCCCACCTTGGCCACGATGATCCTCGGTCTGCTCGCAGGCAATGTGCTGAACACCACGCGGACCCCCCAAGAGAAGGTCCGTTGGCTGGTAATCGCGGGCATTATCGGACTTGCATCGGGCTGGCTGCTGGGTGCATTGGGCATTTGCCCCGTGGTGAAGCGCATCTGGACGCCAAGTTGGGTGCTCTTCAGCGGCGGCTGGTGTTTCCTGTTGATGGCGGCGTTCTACGCGGTCATCGATTGGGCGCGCGTGAGCAAGTGGTCGTTCCCGCTCATGATCATCGGCGTTAATTCCATCGCCGCCTATTGCATCGCCCACTTGTTCGGCGAATTCGTGCACAAGAACCTTACGATCCACCTCGGCGAAAGCATATTCAAAATCGCCGGCGATGCGTACGAACCGTTCCTGCTTGGAGCCGCCGTGCTGCTCGTGTACTGGCTGATCCTGCATTGGATGTATCGGCGGAAGATCTTCCTCCGAATCTAGAATAGTGAATCGTAATTAAGGCAACCTATTGGTTGACCCAAGGAAGAGTCAATAGCGGCGGAATACAGGGACTGACACAAGCGCAGCGAAGCGGAGACGTGTCTGTCCCTGCTTTCCGCCCAAAATAAGATGCCATCAGTACGAGTCACTCCAGTAGCGACTACCCCAATCGCGTGTATTCGTCGAGCAAGCGCAGATAGACGCGGTATTGTCCCAGAGACACCCCCGGCGGCGTTTGATGGTCAACGCTGGGGATAAAGCCTCCCGTCTTCATCAAGGGT
>JAIBAQ010000038.1 GCA_019695095.1 Candidatus Hydrogenedentota bacterium | reverse complement strand
ACTCGGGTCTGGGAGGGTTCTACGGTCTGGCCATTCCCTTGTTGAAGGTTGGAGTGCCCGCCGAAGTTGTGCAACTTGAGAACACCATCTATCCAGCATGCCTGGAACCGTACCGTATTCTGTTGCTTACGTATGAACATCAGAAACCGCTGAAATCCGAATACCACGCGGCGTTGGAAAAGTGGGTCCGCGACGGCGGTTCCTTGATTCTGGTCGATGATGGTAATGACCCGTACCACGGGGTACGAGAATGGTGGAACGATCAAGGCAAGACATCCGCACGGGCCTACGACGATCTGCTGAAGCGTCTTGGCGCGACGGAAGAGGCGGCCAAAACGCCCCAATCCATTGATAAGGGCTTCCTTCGCGTTGTCCAGAAGAGCCCCAGTTCTCTTACGCGTTCCGCCGAAGGAGCTGACTTGGTGCGTACTCTGGTCAGCGAGATGTTGGCCAAGAAAGGCGAGTCCCTCAAGACACAACCGTATATCGCCCTGCGTCGCGGGCCCTATCTGGTGGCCAGTGTGCTGGACGAGACTGTCATTGAGGAGCCCAGCCACGCGTTCAGTGGACGGTTTGTGAATCTGTTCGATGCCAATCTGTCGGTGTTGAAGGACCCGAAACTCCAAGCCAACGAGAGGGCGCTGCTCTACGATCTCGATTGGCTTGCGAAGTCCGGGGCCAAAGCCAAGGTGATTGCCGCGGGTGGCCGGGTGCGCCACGAAGTCGTGGGCGAGAGTTCGCTGACATTCGATCTTCGTGGCCCGCTTGGGACGACCGCGACAGTGCGTATACTGACCCCCGAAAAGCCTGTGAGCGTGAAGGCCGGAGCGAACACGGATATCCCATATGACTGGGATGCCGATTCGTCGACCCTTCGGATTGCCTTGCCGAACACGGCCGAGGATGTGCAGGTCAACCTTACCTGGGGGCACTGACATTGTGACCGACGGCGAAATCTGCTACATTTTCTAGTTTACGGGGGACTTTGGAGTTCAGCGCGATGTTAGAAGAGAAATTTGTTCAGTTAATTGCGGGCGAAGCCGGTGTCCGGCCCGAGCAAGTACACAGTGTAGTTGACTTGCTTGGCGGGGGAGCCACAATTCCCTTCATCGCGCGGTATCGCAAGGATGCCACAGGGAACCTCGACGAAACGAAGCTGGAGATTATCTCCGATCGTCGCGACTACTACGCCTCGCTTGCAGACCGGCGCGCATCGATTCTCTCCACGCTGGTCAAGCAGGAGCAGTTGACCGACGAGCTTCGTCAGGCAATAGAGAACTGCGTCGACAAGACGACGCTTGAAGACTTGTACTTGCCGTTCAAGAAAGCGAAACGCACGAAAGCGACGGTTGCCCGCGAGAAAGGCCTCACGCCACTCGCGGACTTCATTTGGGCCCAGGATTCGTCCGGCCAGTCGGTCGAAGAGTTTGCAGCCACGTTCGTACGTCCCGAGAAGGCCGTGCTTTCTGTCGCGGAAGCCATTGAAGGCGCGAGCCACATTCTCGCTGAATTGGTCTCTACCGATATCGATGCACGGCGCTTGGTCCGTGATCGAATGCTGAAGCAGGGGGCCATTACCGCTCATCCCACCAAGAACTGCGAAGGAAAGGTCACGAAGTTCGAGGCCTACTACCAGTTCTCCGAGCCCGTCGAGAAGATCCCTTCGCACCGATACCTCGCAGTCCATCGTGGCGTGCGCGAGGGTTTCCTCCGTATGGAACTGGCGGTTGACGATGCTACGCTGATTTCCGAATTGACCTCGCGGTGGCTCAAGTCGCCCGATAGTGCGTTTGCCGCAGTCATCCGGGCGATCGTTGAAGACGCATACAATCGTCTTCTGCGTCCGTCTATCGAGAACGAAGTCATTGCGGTAGTTGCCGAACGCGCCGATGAAGAGGCGATTCGCGTCTTTCGTGAAAATGCGCGCAACCTTCTTCTGTCCGCGCCTGCCGGAGCGATATCGGTCATCGGTGTCGACCCCGGTATGAAGACGGGCTGTAAGTTGGCGGTTGTCGATAACACGGGTGCGTTCATCGAAAGCGCCACGATTTTCCCGTCGCCGCCCCAAAACGACGTCGAGGGCGCCGAAGCGGTTCTTATGGCGCTCATGGCCAAGTACAACGTTCAGGCCATAGCCATTGGCAACGGCACCGGATCGAGAGAAGTCAGCCGTTTTGTCAAACAGACTTTGGCGAAGATCCCATCGACCGGTGCATTCTGGGTCTTTGTGAACGAGGCAGGCGCGTCCATCTATTCGGCGTCCAAACTCGCGCGCGAAGAATTCCCGCATCTCGACGTTACCATCCGCGGCGCCATCTCGATTGCGCGTCGCTTGCAGGATCCTCTTGCGGAACTCGTCAAGATCGAGCCGCGGCATATTGGCGTGGGCCAATACCAGCACGACGTCAATCAACGGTCGTTGCGCGATGGTTTGCACCGGTCGGTCGTCTCCTGCGTGAATGCGGTCGGCGTCGAACTCAACACGGCGAGCGTGCAGCTTCTCAACTACGTGAGCGGTGTCCATGCGGACATTGCCAAGAACATCGTCGAATGGCGTATGCAACATGGTGGCTTCAAGAATCGCCAGCAATTGATGGATGTATCGGGCATCGGCCCGAAGGTCTTCGAGCAGTGCGCGGGTTTCCTTCGCGTCGCGAATGGAGAAAACGTGCTCGACAGTACCTCGATCCATCCGGAAGCGTATCCCGTTGTCGAACGCATTGCCGAGTCGCTTGGACTCGCGCCCCGAGAGCTTGTCGATAAGCCCGAGAGCCTGGACGGGATTGATTTGTCCGCATTCGCCACCGAATCCATCGGGCGCCTCGCGCTCGGGGACATTCACAATGAATTGTTGAAACGAGGTCGCGACCCGCGCACGGAATTCAAGATTCCGAAGTTTTTGGAAGGCGTCGATTCCGTGCAAGATCTCGAAGAGGGCATGGAGATTGAGGGCGTGGTCACGAACGTTACCGATTTCGGAGCCTTCGTTGACATTGGCGTCCATCAAGATGGGCTTGTGCATCTATCCGAACTGGCGAACCGCTTTGTCCAGGATCCCCGCGACGTTGTGAAGGTCGGGGAAATCGTCAAGGTCAAAGTGATCAAGGTTGATAAGGCGCTGCCCAGGATTTCCTTGTCGATCAAAGCTCTGTTGCCGCCGCCGGAACCCAGGCACGCACATCCGCATCCGCGCAGGCACCGTCCCGCTTCTGGTGAAACGCGACAAGCCCCGCAGACGGCTGGAGGCGCGTCGGATGCGGCTGCGCCGCGTGAAGGCACTGGCCAGCAACGTCCGCCACGCCGGGATCGTCCGCAGCGCCAAGAGGGTGGCGGTGGTGGAGAGGATGCTCGTTCTCGCAGACCTCGTCCCGACCAACGTCCCGCAGCTCAGGCCGATGGTGACCGTCGTCCGCAAGGGCAACGTCCGCGCCGTCGCGAGAAGGAGCAAGACGCTGCGCTACGCGGCGCCGTTCGATCCGGGGGGAAGCAGCATCATCAGACTGGAGACAAGTCGCGCACTTTTGGCGATGGCGGTGGTCTGTTGAATACCCAACTGGCCGATCAACTTGCCGCTCTCAAGAACAAGCTTGGCGGTTGATGACCAATCGTTGTGTCACCCGATAGCGGGATCCTATAGCCATGAGCCTTCAGTCTCCGTTCACGCTTTGGCGTGAAGGGTTGCGTTGGGGCTGCCAGTCGTTTCGGCATTCTCCATCGACCCGCCTCCACGGAGCTCGATTGCTAGCGTGTCCTGTCGATTTGTGGCGCTACCGGGAGTTCCGAGCCGTACTCGCCGCGTATGAGAACCAGCAACGCGTTCTCGACGTCGGTAGTCCCAAGCTTCTTGCCCGACTCCTCGCAACTCGCAACGATGTTCGAGTTACGGCCGTCGATATTGCCCCGTCTCCGGAAATGGTTGCAGTGCGTGTCCCTGGTGCCCAGAGGGCATTTCCGTGTCTGGCCGACGGCAGGTCGCTCCCCTTTCCTGGAGAATGCTTCGATTTCGTTTATTCTGTTAGCGCGATTGAGCATGTCGGAGGCGAGGAAGGAGACACCGAGTTCATGGAGGAACTCGCGCGAATCATGACTCCGGGCGCGACCGCCGTGATCACCACGCCGCTCGTCCCAACCTATCGAGAAATCTGGTTCGACCACGATCCGTATGGACGGCAAACGCGCGACGTGAGCGGAGCGGCATTCTTCAGCCGCTTCTACGACTGGCCGTCGCTTCAGCGCCGCGTAATACGTCCCTGTGGACTGCGTCTTATGGCGGTTTCCGTTTGGCAAGAACGCAAGCCGGGATGGTACGCCGCGTACTGTGCCCGCACTTCCTCGCCACGTTCCCTCACCAGCCTGATGACGAAGACGCTGGATCCGTACTGGGCGCATCGCAAGGTCGTACCCGTTGAGAAAGGGCCTGAGACTCTCACCAACCATGGCCTTGCGGCGTTGGTGTTTCGAAAGGGGTAGCCCGGATTTCTCACGAACACACTTGACCTTCTCATGTAACCAGTGCGGAGTAGAGGCGGCGGACTCTGCCGCCAGTGAACGTCACAACGGCAGATAGAACTGGTTAGCGTAGATCGAAGTTTTATCTGCTAATTATGCGCTTTATGCGCTGTCTCGCTTGACTTCCCCGTTGCCCTGTGTTACAGTCCGCCGCTTATTGGAGTAATCTGTGCTGTGTCTGAATCATCGAAAACCGTCGAAGCAACTACCGCAATGTCCGAAAAGGACTATAAAGATACTGTCAATCTGCCCGTAACGGATTTCCCGATGCGCGCGAGCCTAACGAAGCGCGAACCGGAAATCCTCAAACGCTGGGACGAGAGTGACTTATACGGACAAATGCGCCGCATTGCCAAGGGGCGCGCGAAGTTTGTCCTGCATGACGGTCCTCCCTATGCCAACGGCGAGCTGCACTCCGGTCATGCCCTCAACAAGGTACTCAAAGACCTTGTCGTGAAGTCCAAGCAGATGGCCGGTTTCGATGCGCCGTATGTCCCCGGCTGGGATTGCCACGGTCTGCCCATCGAGCACAAGGTGGTGAGCGAGCTGGGCGACAAAGCGAAAACCATGTCGCAGGCTGAGATTCGCCGGGCTTGCCGCGAGTTCGCGCTCAAATACGTAGACATCCATCGCGAAGGCTTCAAGCGGCTGGGCATCACCGGAGAATGGGCCAAGCCGTACCTTACGCTCAGTCCCGAATATGTGGCGACTATCATTCGGGTGTTCGGTGAAATCTACCAAACGGGCGCGATTTATCGCGGTCTGAAGCCGATCTACTGGTGTCCCAACTGCCGTACGGCCTTGGCCGAGGCGGAAGTCGAGTATGCGAACAAGACGTCTCCTTCCGTATTCGTGAAGTTCAAGGCCGAAAAGCCATTGCCGGGTATCGATGGTCCCACGTATTACGTCATTTGGACGACGACTCCGTGGACTTTGCCCGCCAACTTGGCGATCACCGTGCATCCCGACTACGACTACAGCGCGGTTCGTGTGAACGGCGAGACGCTGATCATGTCGAGTTTTCTTGCGTCGGCTGCTCTGGAAGCCTGTGGCGTCACCGACTTCAAGACAGTCGCCAAGTTCTCCGGTAAAGACCTTGAGAACTACACGTATCGTCACGTCTTCTTCCCCGAGAAGGTGTGTCCGATCATCCTTGGCGAACACGTAACGCTCGATGCGGGAACGGGCTGCGTTCACACCGCTCCCGGCCACGGTCACGATGACTATGTCGTTTGTTCGCGTTACGGAATTGCGCCGTTCTCTCCCGTAGACAATTCGGGGGTATTCACGAAGGATGCGGGCGTGTACGCGGGAACGATGGTCTTCGATGCCAATAAGCGCATAGTTGAAGACCTTCGAAGCGAGCATGCGTTGATGCATCATGAACCCTATGAGCACAGTTACCCGCATTGTTGGCGCTGCAGCGGCCCCATCATCTTCCGATCGACGCCGCAGTGGTTCATCAACATGGACCATAACGGACTTCGCGAGCGGGCGCTGAAAGGCATCGAGCAGGTACGTTGGATTCCCGAGTGGGGCAAGGAACGCATCCACGGCATGATCTCTCAGCGGCCTGACTGGTGTATCAGCAGGCAGCGCGCGTGGGGCGTGCCCATCCCCGTCTTCTATGGAAAAGAGAGTGGAGAAGTCTATGCCACTCCGGAGTCCTTCAAGCGCATCGAAGATCTTGCCCTGTCAGCCAATGACGGCATCGATCGTTGGTTCGACACGCCGTCCTCCGAGCTGCTGCCGAAAGGCGCGAAGTGCCCCGTCTCCGGTGAGACGGATTTCGTTCACGAAACCGATATTCTCGACGTATGGTTTGACTCTGGCGCGAGCCATCGAGCGGTATGCGAGATTCTTCCGGAGCTTACGTGGCCCGCGGACATGTATTTGGAAGGCAGCGATCAGCATCGCGGCTGGTTCCAGTCGTCTCTTATCCCCGCCGTTGCGGCCAAGGGCGAACCGCCGTATCGTCAAGTATTGACCCATGGCTACGTCGTGGATGGCGAAGGCAAGGCCATGTCGAAGCGGCTCGGCAACTACGTGGGGCTTCCGGAGCTCCTGTCGAAGCATGGCGCGGACATCCTTCGTCTATGGGTGACCGGCGAGAACTATCGCCAGGATATCCGCATTTCCGATGAAATCCTGACGCGGCAAGAAGATGCCTACAAGCGGTTTCGCTGGACGTTCCGGTATATGCTCGGAAATCTTAGCGATTTTGAGGAGAAGGACGCGCTGCCCTTCGGCCAATTGCTCGAGATTGACCAGTGGGCTTTGCACCGTACTCAATTGCTGAAGCAACGCGTGCTGAAAGCCTACGAGGACTACGATTTTCATATCGTGTACCATGCGGCGCACAATTTCTGCGCCGTGGATATGAGTTCCTTCTATTTGGATGTGCTGAAGGATCGTCTGTACACGTTCGCCGCGAATTCGCGTGAACGCCGGGCCGCGCAGACCGCGCTCGCCGAGATACTTGGCGATCTTTTGAGACTGCTTGCCCCGGTTTTGGTATTTACGTGCGACGAGGCGTGGCAATACTTGCCTTGTCATCTTCGTGCGCATGAAAGCGTTCATTTAGCGGCGTTCCCGGGCGTGAAGGCCGAGTACTCGCTTTCGGCGGAGGCGGCCGCGCGCTGGGACGAACTGCTTCGCATTCGCGGGGTGGTTTCGAAAGAGTTGGAAGAGGCGCGCCGCGCGGGCCTCATCGGGTCGTCGCTGCAAGCGGCGCTGGCGATAGTGCCCGGTTCCGCGTACGCGGCGGAGACTCTCAGCCGGTACGCAGGCCAGTTGAACGACATATTTATCGTGTCTCAAACGACGGTCGAGCCGCAGTCCGAAGAGGCTACGGAGTCCGTCGAGAAGATCAAGGTGCGCGTGGAGAAAGCGCCCGGTGCCAAGTGTGTTCGTTGTTGGCACGTTCGGGAGTCCGTGGGAACCATCGCCAAGCACCCAAGTATTTGCCATGTGTGTGCGAAACAACTGGGAGTCCTCTAGCGATGACGAAGAAGGAAGCAGCCAAGTTCGAGAAGCTGCTGCTCAGCGAAGGCGAGCGGCTCAAGAAGGGCATTCGCCAACTCGAAGAGGGAACGCTCTATCAGACGACGACCGACCTTACGGCTGACGTCTCGAGCTACGCCGAAGTCGGCACCGACAACTTCGAGCGGGAAACCGCGCTTTCCATAGGAAGCCGCGAATCCGCGTTACTGCAGGAAGTCAGCGACGCCCTGGAACGTATCCGAAACGGGTCGTATGGCATCTGCGAGCCGTGCGGGCGTGAGATCCCTCGCAAGCGGCTCGAAGCGTTCCCCGCGGCCCGCTTCTGTGTCGAATGCCAATCGAAGCTTGAAAAGCAAAACACCAGGTACTAGAAGACGATCTCCGGCTTCCAGCATACGGTGCTTACGCGGCCCTCGATCCTCGCTCGGATGAGGGCTGCTGTCCTTTTGCAGCGTCTGGGGGAAGATCTGATGTCATCCGTGCCGTAGATTGGAGCGTTAATCGTTCATGTTTCCAACCATTCTGAAGTTGGGCCCGGTTTCCGTGCACTCCTATGGCCTTATGATGGCCATAGCGTTTCTTTTGGCCACCTACCTGGCGACACGCGATATTGCCAAGCACGGTTTGAACGCAGGGGTCGCAAGCGATACCGCTTTCTGGTGCCTGCTCGTGGGTCTTGCAGGAACTCGAATCCTGCACATCATCATGTTCCCGGAATTCTATTCGTGGTCTCGCCCACTAGGGTGGATCGCAATCTGGCAAGGCGGACTCGTGTTTCAAGGCGCGATTCCTCCTGCGCTGGCGGTTATCTACTTCAATTTGCGGCGTCACCAAATGCCGTTTTGGAAGACCATAGACATTGCCGCGCCGTACGTGGCGCTTGGCCACGCTATCGGCCGAGTAGGGTGCTTTCTAAATGGATGCTGTTACGGTCAGCGGACGGATTTGCCGTGGGGGGTTCAGTTTCCTCGCATTCCGTTCGATCTGTCCAAGGCGGGCGTAACGGGTAGCCCGGCCTACATGGACCACTGCCAACGCTACGCGCTCTCGTACGATACTGACCTGTGGTCTTTGCCTGTGCACCCCACCCAACTCTATTCGGTTGCCGCATTGTGTCTGCTTTGTGTGACTCTGTTGCTGCTTCGCAAATGCTGCTGGAGGTTTCCAGGGTTTATTATATGCTGGTATTTCATCCTTTACAGCGCGGGGCGATTTGTCATCGAAATGTTCCGTGGCGACCACAATCCGACCCGATTTCTGTCACTCTCCGACCAGCAAGTGTTCTGTGTGTTGAGTGTAGTTGCGGGTTTGGTATTGCTTACTTTCTTGTCTGCATACTGGCGGCGTATACGCGCCAAGAACCCAGAAGCTTCCACCGAGAACGTCGAATAGTCGAGTTGTTTCAAGTGAAACGCTTGCATTTCGCGGCTGCTCGAAATAAGATCTCCTGAGTTTCGAAAATCCAGTCTGTAAATAATCTTCCTTTCCGTGGGGTACTGGAGGAGGTTCTGTGCGTCCAACGAAACTCAGCTCCCAGGTCTTTCTTGATCTACCGCCCGTACTTTCCCATTTCATTGAAAGCGCGCGCAGCACTTGGTTGGAGTGCTCGCCACCGGCCGGTCGAATATCCTTGCTCAATCGGCCCGGAGTCTTCACTGACATCGAATCGCTCGCCGTCGAGCGAAGACACCTCCTTGAAGCCTTTGGGATGGCACGCACTCGCGCGTACTGTTTTCGCATGGGTTTCGAAGTTGGCCGTCGTGAAGCGCTGCGTCATCTCGCGACGTATGAAGAGAATGCGCGACTTGCGCTTCAGGCGGGTCCCGTGTTCGGGCAATTGCAGGGACGATACGTTGCTGAGCCAGTACGTTTTGAGTTCGACCTCGACGAGGGAGTTCTGTACCGCGAGGTGTTGCTGCATAGTTCATGCGAGGCATTGGCACACCAAATGGTGCAGGAGGAGGTCAGTCAGCCGGTGTGTTGGACGACCACGGGCTATTTGTCTGGGCACGTAAGTGAAATCGTGGGAAGGCCTGTCCTTTGTGTTGAGCAGGAATGTATTGCCCAGGGCGCAACGCGCTGCCGCATGATTGCTCGACTGGAATCGGAGTGGGGCGAAGAAGCGCAGTGGGCTCGCGAGGCGCTTCGCTTGGAATCGGTCGACTCCGAGATTGCGCGGCGCGAGGAGCTTGTGGATGCAGCCCAGCGGGCCGCGCGCAGGGCACAAGGGGCATTGGCTCACCTGAGCCGTCGACTGAAGACTGAGCTTCTGCTTGAAGGGCTTATCATGGAGTCCGATGCCATGCAGCGCGTGGCAAAACGCGCGCGGCAGGTCGTCAATTCCGATGTGTCGGTCCTTCTCGTGGGGGAATCGGGCACAGGTCGCGCCACACTGGCCAAGGCCATTCATCACGGCGGGTCGCGCAAGAGTGGGCAATTTGAGGCAATCGACTGCCGGGGACTGAGCCCTACGCTGTTGATGCAGGAACTGTCGGGCTTTGCGCAGGGTGCATTTGCGGGAGCGTCGCGCTCGCACACCGGAGCCTTCCAACGAGCCCATCGGGGTACCATCTTCTTCGACGAGATCACTGCGCTGACTCGCGAGATTCAAGGGCTGATACTGCGCGTGATGGAACAGGGAGAAGTCACGCCGTTGGGAAGTCCCACGCCAAGCAAAGCGGATGTTCGCGTAATGGCAGCCACGCAATTCGATCCCCTGGAGAAACTCGCGTCGGGCGAGTTGCGCGAGGACCTTTACTACGCGCTTGCGATAGGTCGCATTGACATACCTCCATTGCGCGAGCGAGGAGAGGACATACTGCGGTTGGCGCAGACCTTGCTCGGCGAGGCTCGCGACCGATACGACAAGCCAAACGCCCGGTTCTCAGAGGATTTCAAGCAGGCCCTGATGGATTGTTCGTGGCCCGGTAACGTCAGGCAGTTGCGCAATGTCATCGAATACGCCGTGGTATTTGGGCCCGATCGCGAGCTGGGCCTTTCTGAATTACCCGAGGATGTGCTTACGAATCGATGGGGACGTCCATCCCAAGATCTGTCCGAGGATCTGATCCGCGCGGTGTTGCGGCGCACCAAAGGGAATCGAAGCGAGGCTGCCGAGCTGCTCAACGTCGGCCGGACGACCTTGTGGCGCGCCATGAAGCGATACGAGATTGAGTGACCAAGCGCGACACACATGGTTCATAGGCCAACTTCACACGCTCCGGCAATTGGCAAGCTGCCCGCCACATGGTATTCTAGACGTATGGTATTGCAGAGGGTCGTATAATGTGGCGCTTCGTTCATTTAACCGACCCCCATCTTGCCGCGCTGTCGGATAGCCGGGGAAACAACATCCTTATCCGGTCGCGCATGCCCGAGTTGATTTCGTGTCTGCGCCGCGACCTCGGCAAGCTCGATCCCCGGTTCATTCTGGCCACCGGCGACCTGGTCGGTCAGCATTCGCGAGATGCGATGTATGCGGCGCGCGACCTTCTCGATTCACTAGGGTTTCCGTACTATCCCGTGGGCGGTAATCAGGACTTTCTGGTGCGGGAATCGCGAAAGTGGTTCCTGGAAGCCTACGGTGCTCACCTCCCGGGCAATGACACGTATTATTCGTTCACACACGAAAACCTCCACATGTGCATACTCGACGCATGGTGGGTCTGGCCGGACGGAACATTATGCGGCCACCGTGACGGTCCCGTGGGCAACTACGGCTGGGCGATTCCGCCGCATCAGCTCAAATGGTTGCAGGAGGACCTTGCCGCTCATCGAGACATGTCCACGCTGATCGCGCTTCACTATCCGCTCGTGCCGATTCCGGAACGTCTGCGCAAACCCGGCATGATCATTTATGGTCACCTCGCGAACGGCGACCTGGTGACGGAAATCCTCACAAACAGTCCCAATGTAGTTGCCGTGTTCACCGGCCATGCGCACATGAATTTCATCGAAGAGCAGAGCGGCATCGTGCACATCGCAACTTCCGCCCTGACGGAGTACCCCGCCGAGTTCAGGGACATTCACGTCTACGAGGACCGATTGGAGGTTCACACCATGGGGTTGAGCGACAAATCGTTCGCGGCCTTGTCGCTAGTTCAGTTCAACACGTGGACTGCCGGCGAGGAGCGTGATCGTACGACCGTCATTCCCCTACGGCTCAAGCGCCGCGGATCCACCCGAGCCAGATTGCGATCCTGAACGGTCAATTGCAGGATTTCGCTCTATAGTCAGCGGGACGGCTCGCGCCCCATTTTCTACAAACCGATACGTAACGGTTACTTCGTCATTGTTGGCGAGTTGTGTCCAGAGTTCCTGCGAGCACGAGAATGTGAGCCCAAGTTCGTTTCCGTTCGTTTCCGTGACGCGGACGCCCACGACATACTCGCGGTCGGGACCTGTGCCGCGGACCTCCTTCAAATACACCACTCCTTGCGCATCCAGAACGGGCGCTTCCACCGGTCTGCGCTCAAACCAAGTCCCCACCAGGTACAAAGCCACAATCACAAACACAAGCACTAAGACTTGGCGTTTTCCCGAAAACCGTGCGGCCGTCTGACGCGGATTCTGTAGAGACTGCATGATTCTCTGACTGGGCGACATGCGCCCCATGCGATCCGCATAGTCCTCTCGACCGTACTTGGTGCCCAAACCAGACTCCCTGCCGCAAACACGGAATGATGACGCGTTTGACAGCTTTCCTCGCTTTATTCGATCATAACGCAAAATGTCTTCCGGTTGGACCTTTCCCGCACTGCCCAAACGGTTGCGTGCATTGACCCAAGGGCTTATATACGAGGATTCCCATGAATGTATTCATCGCCGGCGGCGGCCGTATTGGCTATCACATTGCCCGGTTGTTGAGTCAGGAAAAACACGACGTTACGGTCATTGAGGCGGATTCGAGCCGCGCGGAGCAGGTTGACTATTCACTGGACGTAAGCACGGTGGAGGGCAACGCCGTATCCGTGATGTTCCTGCAAGAATTGGGCGTGGGCGACGCGGACCTCTTCATCGCCGTGATGGGTACCGATGAGATGAATCTCATCGCGGCCGCGACGGCCAAGGGATTGGGCGCCAAACAGGTGCTGGCGCGCGTGGACGATCCTGCGTACATCGAATCGAATATTCTCTACGAAACGATATTGGGGATTGATTACATCATCAGCCCCGAGGCCTTGACGGCTCTCGAAATCGCGAAGTACATCGAAAGTCCCGGCATGATATCCACCGAGGACTTCGGGCGGGGTCTGGTCAAAATGCGCCAGCTTCGCGTGACCAAGTCTCCCACCTCAAACGGCAAGACGCTCAAAGACATCCAGTTGCCGCAGGGGACGCTCGTGGGAGCCATCAGCCGCAACGGCACGACAATCATTCCGCACGGCGATTCCAGCATTGAGCCGGGAGACGTGGTGGCTTTCATCGGCGAACGCGACAAGATCGACAAAGCTCTGGCCATGTTCAAGGGCACCGAGCCGAAGTTGCAGCGCGTGGTTATCATGGGTGGCGGGAGCATTGGGCTCCATTTGGCGCAACTGCTCGAAAGCAGGCAGATCGGCGTCAAGATAATGGACTGGAATCTTCAGCGCTGCAATCAGCTCGCGGCAACGCTGAAGAAGGCGAAGGTGGTTTGCCGCGATGCCACCACACGCACGTCGCTTGAGCAGGAGCACGTGGATCAGTCGGACGTATTCGTGTCGTGCACCAGTGACGACGAGCGCAACATCATGGCAAGCGTGCTTGCGAAAGAAGTAGGCGTTACTCAGACCATTTCGGTGGTACACCAGCCCGACTTCGCGCCACTGGTGCGCAAGCTGGGTATTGACCACGCCGTTACGCCGCGCGCGAGCGTAGCCAATCGCATTCTGCGGCTAGTGCACCAGAAAACCGTGGCATCGCTCGCGGTCTTGGAAGAGGGCGAGGTTGAGATTATTGAACTGTCGGTGAGTAACGGATCGCCAATAGCCGGGAAGGCCCTGAAAGACGTCGATCTTCCACGAGGTACGTTGGTCGCCAGTATTTTGCGGGGCGACGAAGTTCTGGTACCTAAAGGCGATTCCGTCGTGTGGGCCGGGGATTCCGTGATTTTGATTGCTTCCGCTAACCTTATTGAGGACGCGCAACGACTGTTCCGGCGCTGAGAACCAGTGTGACCGGGGGACTGGAGCGAGAGGGGAGAAGTGACCATGCCGCATTCCAGGGGGGACTATGGACGGATTCTCGTGACGGCCGTCGTGTTTGCGGCCGTGTGCGCGGCCGGGTTCGGGCAGGCGCCGCAAGTCCGCAATTCCACGTTCAATGAGGGTCGAGGCACGACCCCGGGTGGGTGGACGTTGTCGCCGGGCGCATCGGGCGACTGGAAAAGCAGCGATCCGGATCGCGGACGGTATGTGACGGTTACGGGAAACGGCGACGACTTCTCTTTTTGGAGTTCGGACGAAATCACACTTCTGCCTAACACGCTGTACGTTCTCAAAGCGTTCGCGCGCAGCGTCGACGTGCAGAACGGCACGGCCATACTTCGATTCGGAGCGGCGAACAAGGATCTGGGTGTGATGAACTCGGATTGGCAGAGCTACTCCAACGTCTTCATTACGCCCGCTCAGATGCCCCAGGGATATGAATCGCGCATTGCCCTGGGCGGGTGGCACGTTGAAGGTACGATGGAATTCGATGACGTCGAACTTACACTCGCGCAGCCGGTATACCGGCGAGAAGGCGATATCGCGTTGGGCGATGGCGAGCGGATTCTGGGAAACGCTTACACGTTTGACGCTCCCTATAGCAGTCTAAATACCAATCACAGCCGCTCGCTGGCCCATCAGAGTTGCTTCTTCAACACCAATCGCTGGAATTTCGCAACAGACTCCTACGTAACCTACGTCCACGAAATCGCGGGACGCAAGCTTACCCAATTCCGCGTTATTCCCTCCGTTTCGCAATATGCCGCGGGAGAGTTGGTGGTGTACGCCGGCGTTCGCGAGGGTGAATGGCGCGAATTGGGCGTCATCGGGGATAACGTAAGACAGTCTTTCGATCTGCCTGCCGACATGTTGCCTGCGGAGCGTATCTGGATACGCCTCGCAGCGCGTCCAAAGCAAGGTACAGACAGCTCCGCCGCATTTGTGCTAAGCGGGTATTCCGTGGAGGCAACTCTCGACGGGGCCCCCGTGCAGCTTGAAGGCAGTACCAAGTACGTTGCCATCGAAGAAACCGATCCGCGTGTGGATGTAGCGATTCTCTCGTTGGGTGCGTGCCGCCCCGGGCCTGAAAACGAATTGATTGCCAGGGCCGTAAACAAAACCACGGGCCCTCTCTACTCCATACCCTATCTCGAAATCGTGCCTGAGTCCGGCGGGCAAACTTTGAAGTTGATCCGTCAGGTAACGCTCGCTCCCGGAGCGAACGAGATTAGACTCCCGTATACGTTGAAGGACAGCGGGAAGTTCTCGATGCAACTTAGTCTTGGAAACGCGATCGCGTTCCGGATGGAAACGGAGTTCACCGTCTCCATGCTTTTTGAATCGTCCTACGGTGCTCATCTGCCGACCTCTTCCGTGGAAGTGGGATTGTGGGCGGCGTCGTCGGGGTGGAAAGTAAGCCAGGACCGTCCTGTTCCCACCGTTTCCACCGATGCGCTGGTGGTCCAAGCAGCGCGCAACGAGAGCGAGGCCGTCCAATTGGTCATTTCGCCGACGGTAAATCTGCGCAATCTGAAGATCTCCGCTGCATCGCTGAATGGCCCCAATGGAGCTTTCATTCCCAAAGAGAACATCGAGCTGTTGCGCGTGCGGTATGTGCAGGTCACGCATCCCACGGACAAATTGGGGGTTGCCGCTCCTTGGCCCGATCCCTTGCCACCGCTCACCGGGCCAATCGACGTGCCGATGGGCGCCAATCAGCCGATTTGGATTCGAGTCAATGTACCGGCGGGCATCCCTGGAGGGGCATATACCGGAAACCTGCACTTGACAGCCGACGGCTACGAGCATACCGCTCCCATTCGCGTGGAAGTGTTCGATTTCGATCTGCCCGCACGCATGAGCTGTGTCACGACGTTCGGTTTCGACGCCGGAAGCGTTTTCCAGTACCACCGAGTCGACGACCCTGCTCAGAAACACGTTCTGCTGGACCTGTATTTGAAGGAACTGAGTACACATCACATTTCGCCCATGGTTCCCGCCGCGCTCGATCCCTTTGGTGTCACGTGGCCCGGCGTGGAAGCCTACAAGAAAGGCGAGACCAAGGATATCGAAGCCGCATTCAGTCCCGTGATTGACTGGACAGCATGGGATACCGCCATGAAGAAGGCCATAGACGTGTATGGCTTCAATGCGTTCACGATTCCCATCGTCGGCATGGGAGGCGGGACCTTTCATTCGCGCACAGAGCCGTCATTGCTTGATTACGCGGAGAACACACCCGAATACAAGGCTGCGTTCACCTCCTACTGCAAGCAGGTCGAAGAGCATCTGAAGGCGAACGGCTGGCTCGATGAGGCGTACGTGTATTGGTTCGACGAACCCGATCCCAAGGACTACGAGTTTGTGATGAACGGGTTCCGGAAGATACAGGAGGCCGCTCCGGGTATTAACCGCATGCTGACTGAGCAGGTCGAAGAGGCGCTCATTGGAGGCCCAAACATCTGGTGCCCGATATCCGATGCTTTCAGCATGGAACAGGCCGAGCAGCGGAGGCCTTTCGGCGAGAAGTTCTGGTGGTACATATGCACCGGACCCAAGGAACCCTATTGCACGCTCTTCATCGATCACCCCGCGATGGACCTGCGCGTGTGGTTGTGGCAGACGTGGCAGCGCAAGATCGACGGCATACTCGTGTGGCAGTCCAATTACTGGTCAAGTCCGACCGCATACCCCGATCCTTCCGCGCCTCAGAACCCCTACGAAGACCCGATGGGATGGACGACCGGTTACGGTACGCCTTCCGGGGCGCGTATCCCCTGGGGTAACGGAGACGGCCGGTTCATCTATCCTCCCGAAGCCGCGACCGGACGCCAAGCCGAAGCGATTATGGAAGGGCCGGTGTCGAGTATTCGCCTGGAAATGTTGCGCGATGGTGTGGAGGACTACGAGTACTTCGTGATCCTGAGGCGGCTAATCGGTGAAGCCAAGAAGAAGGGCATCGACCCGGCGGCATTGGCGGGGTTCGAGCAGTTGCTTGAAGTGCCCGATGAAATCACTTCGTCGACGACCAGTTTTACGACCGATCCTGCCCCACTTGAAGATCGCAGGGAATTGCTTGGCAAGGCCATTGAGGCGATGTTGAAGTAGTGACTTGATTCGCAACGCCCGGTCTCTGTGCCGGGCGAGCCGTTTTGTGTCTGGGTCAAGACCCCGCCACAACGCACGCAGCGCTGTGTCAGTTCGAATCCGGGTCTTCGACGATATCGCCAGTCACGAGCCGCTTGCTTTTCGCATAATCCAGCAGTTGCTCGCGCAAAAGCTTGCGACCGCGGTACAACCGGGACATGACCGTTCCCAGCGGGCAGTTCATCTTCTCTGCGATTTCCTTGTAGGACATGTCTTCCAGGTCCGCCATGACCACCGCCTGTCGGAAATCATCGGGAAGCGCTTCGACCGCCTTCTTCACTTCGTCATCCAGCAGTTCCATCATTTCGGATGACGACCGATTGGCTGGCTCGTAGCGAATGTCCGGATCGGGAGAGGTATCGACAGCGGGCTCTGCGCCAGTGAGTTCGACAAACGTAGGACGCCGCGCCTTTCTGCGGTATTCGTTAATGAACGTGTTCCGCAGAATGGTCAGCAACCATGCCTTGATATACGTCCCCTTCTCGAACTTCCCGTGGAACCGAAGAGCCTTGAGAATAGTGTTCTGGGTCAAGTCCAGCGCGTCTGCCGTGTTGCGGGTATGCCGCAGAGCCACGGCGTACAGCATGTCCATGTGCTCCAGAACGAGCTTCTCGAATTCCGGGGATCGAGGGAGAGTCTCTTGTACGGTATCAGCCAAACTAGCGCTTTCACCTACCCGGGCGCCGCAAAAGTGGGCAATGCGGCCTACCGAGCTTTAAGACCTTCGGGAATATTCCCACCACCCAAATCGTACCAGCAAACGGTCCCGTTTTCAACTCTCGGACGCACCCAAGTGCACAATGAGATATCTTGAGTGCTGATAATGTCATGTCCTTTCGTTCAACTTGTTATTTATGAATGACTTATTGAACAAGCGCCGAAGCTAGATCAAGGAGTTTAACGACGCTAACACCTCCGATAGGCACCATTAAAGAGCCGAGCAGCGGATGGTCGCCCAGCCGTTAAACGCACCCACGTGAGTCACCTTGACATTAACCGCAACCATGGCAGGCAGATCCCTGAGTGCATATGACGCAGACCCTTGAGTGATGAACCTTGTTTCCCGTAAGCTCCTGGCATCAACTGCATGGACCTGATTACCGGAACGATTTCAGTAAGGCGCCTCAATGATCAAACTCTATTCTTGGAATGTAAACGGAATTCGGGCGATTGGCCGCAAGGGATTTCTCGAATGGATGGCGGCGGAACGTCCCGACGTGTTGTGTGTGCAAGAGACGAAAGCGTGTCAGGGCGACGTGGAGCCCGCGCTCCGCGAGCCGAAGGGCTACGGCAGCGTGTGGCATTCGGCCGTGAAGAGGGGCTATAGCGGCACCGCCACCTTTTATAGAACCGGCTGCGAACCACTTTCCGTCAAGCCAATGGGCATCAAGGAATTCGATGATGAAGGCCGGGTGCAGGTGCTCGAGTTCAAGGACTTCACGCTCATCAATGCGTACTACCCCAATTCTCAGGCGGAGCGCGCACGGATCGATTACAAACTGGCGTTTTGCGATGCCATGCTGAAGCTCTGCAACAAGCTGCGCAAGGCGGGCAAACACGTTGTGATTTGTGGCGACTACAACATCGCCCACAAGGAGATTGACCTTGCCCGCCCGAAGGACAACCGCGACAGTCCAGGGTTCTACCCCGAGGAATGCGCCAGCATGGATGCGTTTGTGAGCGCGGGTTATGTCGATACGTTCCGCCATTTCACGCCGGACCCGCATCATTACACGTGGTGGTCGTACCGTTCCGCCGCGCGCGAGAAGAATGTCGGCTGGAGAATCGACTACCATTGTGTCAATGAAGAGTTCATGCCGCGCGTGAAATCATCGCGAATTCACGCCGACGTGATGGGATCGGACCATTGCCCGGTCTCGCTGGCGGTTGCATGAGCGAATTGAAGCGGTCACAGGTTACAACGAAACGAGGCGATCAAGGTCACACGTCCACGCTTGGCGGCGACGATGTGTTGAAGTCGCATGTCATAATCGATTGTACCGGCGCGGTCGATGAGTTGCGCGCACAGACGGCGCTGGTGCGCCAGGCGATTCAAGCTGTGCAGCCTGAGGATGCGGACTCGATCGACGCCTTTCTGCTGTGGCTTCTGCACGTTTACTTCGTGATCGGTACCGCGTGTAGCGATCCCGAAGACAAGCACCCGGAGTATCGGGCCGTGGAACTCTCTCAAAAGCACATCGAGACACTTGAGAATTTCCAGGCGCGCCTCGAAGGGCGGGTGAAGCTCCCCAAGCAATTCATTGTGTCCGCGAGTAATCCGCTCGCCGCGCAAATGGACGTCGTCACGACCATCGCCCGCCGCCTCGAGCGCTGCGTCGTGCGCGTGAAAGAGGTATATCCTGAGTTTCGAGCCGAGAGCATTTTTGTCTTCTTGAACCGGCTCAGCGACACGCTGTTCATGCTTGCACGATTTCTGGACGGCGGCGCTTACCAGACCGTCGACTATCGCGTATTGGATTGACCGACCGCCATTGACTTCTGATTTGCGGCTCGGGCTTGTCTGTTGTTCTAATCATTCTCTGAGACACACTATTCGATATTTGTTGGGGGGCCTATGAGTTACGTTTTCTGCGCATTAGCGTTTGCACTTGCCGCCGCGCAAGGGCAATTCGTCACGTTGCCCGCGGGCAAGACCATGCTGGGCGATATCGGATATTTGCGCGTCGCGTATCGGTCGTATGACGGGCCGCGTGTGGACATGCCCGTGGGTTGGCAAGGGCAGGATGCGCCTTCCGGGGTGACGTATCAGCCGAGCGAACAGATGTTTGGCCGCGAGGCACTGATGATGCACTCACCGTGGCGCGTACCCCTGGGAATGACGTGGATTGAGTACCCCATACATCTCCCCGACCAGACTCCCATCGTGCTGAAATTCGGCATCGCCATGAGCCGCGCCGCTTTCGATCCCGGAAAGAGCGACGGCGTTACCTTCAGCGCGGCGGTGGTCGATGAGTCGGGCGACCATGAATTGATGCGCGAACACTATGCGGTGGCTGCCTGGAAAGATGTCCAGCTTGATCTCGCCCCGTATGCGGGAAAGGACGTCACGCTCCGTCTTCAAGTAGAACCGGGTCCCAAGAAAGACTGCGGGTGGGACTACTCCTACTTTAGCGCTCCCTCAATCTCCGTTGGCACGGACGATTCGCCCAAGGTCGCTCTGGATGGACTGATCGATTCGCCTGCGATGAAAGCGACAGAAGGTGTGAGCCTGGCGCGCGCGACCAATGACGCGTCGATGGGCGTTGTTCCTTCAAGCCTATTGGATGGAAAGAACGCAGTGGTTGCCGACGGCGACAACTTTCGATTTATGTATGAAGGTGCGGACGGTCGCGTGGTCTATACGTATACCCCGGCGACAGGCACGCTGGACGACTTTTCCGCATCTATTAACGACACGCCAGCGTTTGCGCCAGCCCTGGGAGGTGGCGTATTCGCGGCGATTCAGAAAGATGGCCGTGAACAGATTTTAGCGTTGCGCGGCGGAGCAGCCCGGTCCATTGAACTGTCAGCAGGCGACCGGCCCGAAGTGCATCTCACCTGGGACTACTCGTTGGAGGGGAAAACAATATCCGTGCAGTGGCGTTTCGGTATGCGCGGCAAAGCGCTTACTGTATCCGCGACAAGTTCCGACGCGATTATTGGCACGTTTTCGCTGGGACGCGAAGGCAACGTCGCGTTTCGCCGCGTCTTCCAGGTTCCCTATCTCTGGGGTAGCATCTCCTACCTTCCCGAGCAGAAGGCGTTTACGTGCCGCTATCTGGATTGGACTGTATCCAACGCGTCGAATTGTCCGCAAGGCGATGCCAATTACGAGACGAAGACTGATGGCACGCGAAATACCCTCAACGAATCGGCCTATATTGCGATATCGCAGAACGTGGCTGAGGTGTTGCCCAATATTCCGTCAAAACCTTCGCCGTTCCTGGAATTGCTGGGGCCGCGCATCATGCTCGATATTTGGCAACACCACGACGGCACATACGCGGGCGACGCGGCGAATCTGCGCGATTTGAAGGACAACGGCATCGACCACCTCGCCATCATCTCACACGTTTGGCAGTGCTTTGGCTACGACGTGAAGTTGCCTGACCATTTGCCGGCCAACGAACAATTCGGCGGCGACGAGGGGATGAAGGAATTCGGCAAGGCCGCGAACGAGTGCGGATACGTTTGGTCGTTGCACGAGAACTACACCGACCTGTATCCGGACGCGCCCTCATACGACGAGTCTGCGCGCGCCGTGAATTCCGATGGCTCACCGGTGCTCGGATGGTACAACGCAGGTACAAAAGTGCAGAGCTTTGGGATCAAGTGCAACCGTTCGTTGGGGTTCGCGGAGAAGAACTCGCCCGATATTCATGCGCGGTTCGGCACCAACGCCGCCTATCTCGATGTACACACGTGTGTGCCGCCGTGGCACGTCCTGGACCATGACGCTTCGCAACCTCTAGCGGCCATGGCGCGCGCCAAGTACGTGGAGCAGACGAAGCTGTTTCAGTATATGCGGGATACCCACAAGGGACCCATGTTTGGAGAAGGCAACTACCAATTCTTCTGGGCCGGGCTGTTCGATGGCGCCGAAGCTCAGGTGAATGGGGGAGAGGACCACGCGCCGTTTCTGGATTTCGATCTCCTTAAGATTCACCCGCAGATGGTGAATCACGGCATGGGCTATTACGAACGTTGGTTCCGGCGTGGCTACGATCATCAATGGGGTCACGACACGGGAACACCCGAACAAGTGGATAAATACCGTGCGCAAGAGATCGCGTACGGCCACGCGGGCTTCATTGGCGCGGCACAGACCGACAATGTGCAGTGGGTGGCGAAAGAGCATCATATGATGTACCCCATACAGCGACTCGCAAACACGGCAAAGCCCAAGTCAATTCTCTACGAAGTGGATGGCCGCATGGTCCCGATCGGCGTCGCGCTTGTGGCGGATCGCCGTCTACGTCAACACATTGAATACGACTCCGGTCTGCGAGTTTGGGTGAACTGGGGCGAGGAACCATGGACAGTCGAAGGCCGCGTGTTGCCTCAATGGGGTGTCTTGGCGCTCGGGGATGGCACGCAGGTCGAGACTGTACTGAAGGAAGGTGTATTCGCGGACCACGTGGCATGTCCGGAGTACGTGTATGTGGATGCGCGCACCTCGTTCAACATGCCGTATGTGAATCGAGAGAAAAAGATTGAACCCAGACTCAAGACGTTCGAATGGCTCGGCGGAAACAAGGTCCGTTTGAGTTATGAATGGGTCGTGAACGATTCCCTGGATACGGACTACCTGTGCTTTGTGCATTTCACGACGCCGCTCATCAGCACGGCGGACTCCATCGCGTTTCAGCAGGACCATGCGCTGCCGAAACCCAGTTCGCAATGGAAGGCAGGCGATACGATTGATGATGGTCCGTACGAGATTACAATCCCCGATGCGCCCATCACGGAATACAACGTCACAATAGGGCTGCATCAAGAAGGACGTCGCGTACCATTGAAAGGAGTCTCCACTTCCGGCAATCGCATACTTATTGGCAAGCTGCTTGTACAGCGAGATGGCAACACCGTTACAGGAGTCAGATTGGGCGATACTACTGCGGACACCGCCGCTGCCAACAAAGAGAAAGCCGATTTCACGGCGCACTTGAATCCCGAAGGAACGTGGGTGGACTTCGGTAATGTGGCCACCGACGGGTCCGTAAAGGTCGAGAAACGCGCGAATGAACTCATGGTGCTTCCCTATCCGCGCGACAAGTCGTTTACGGTCGAGTTGGATGTCGCATCACTGCTGGGAGAAAAATCACTTAGTCCGAGCGTGTTGCGTGTGACGGCGTTGGCGAGAGGTTCGCAGGAGGTAATCGGAGATGTGCCGTTTGACGTGCGCGACAGTCGCATCGTATTCACGGTCGGCCTGCGAAACGCCGGCCGCTACCGTGTTACGAGCGCCAACTAGCGTAGTGAATTGTAATTGGGGCAACATTCTGGAAGACCCAAGGAAGAGTCAAAAGCGGCGGAAAACAGGGACTGACACAAGCGCAGCGAAGCGGAGACGTGTCTGTCCCTGATTTCCTCCCCCCAAGAAAGAATATGCCCATCCGTATGAGACACACCACTTGTTCCCATGGGGGATACGTGTCACCTAACTTCGGGGCACTGCGCTTTGCTGCGCGACCGATCTTCTGGTCTGTCGCACAGTCTTGAATACACGGTAAAGAAAGCGCGGATTACCGAAGAGGTAGCGTGTCCAAAGGCGCGTGGGTTCGCACCATAGGCGATGAAGCCACTGAAGTCCCATTCGGCGCATGGGCAGTGGGGCCTCGTGCATCGTGCCCGCAAGAATACGGATCGTACCCGCGCCGATACCCCACACAATCGCCTGCGGACAGCGCGCGCGTGCGATGGCGCAGATTCGTTCTGTGCGCGGTGTTCCCATGCCGATGTAGATGAAATCCACGGGAGCCATGGTGCGGAACAATTCATCGTATTCGTCGTCGCGCAGATATCCCGAATACGCATTCCGAATGCGGCAGTGGCTGGAATTCCGCGCGATGGTTTCTGCCGCCGCCTCGGCTTCCTCACGACTGACTCCGATAAGGATGCCTTCGCTCTTCTGAAACGATGGACTCATGAAGAAGGCGCGAAACGCCTCGGTCATGTTGCAGCGTTCCGCGACTTCGGTCCGCCACAATCGCGCGAGCCACACGATCCCCATCCCGTCAGCAGTGACGATGCGAGCGCTGTTCAAGCTCTCGCGAAGCATGCTGTCCTCCTGAGCAAGATTGTAGATATGGGCATTCAAGCACAGCAGAGTCCTGGGTTGAGCCGCTGGGTTCTCCATGAGAAAACGGATCTCGTCAAGAAACTGCGGGATCGTGTGTGTCGAACACTTCACACCTCCCATGTCGAAGTGGGTGGGGGCCAGCGCGTTGGACGGCGGCAAACTCATCATAGTACTCCTATCCCTTGATGTTGCCGGGCATCTACGACATGTTCCCCCTTAGCTGTAGACGAGTAGGCATTCATAAGGCGATCGCAGTAGGCGTCCGCCGTGTAAAGCTTGAGAGCCTTTCTGCGTCCTTCGGCTCCAAGCGAGCTGCACAACATGGGCGAATTCCATAGGGCGGTCATCTTGATTGCCAGGTCCTTGGCATTACCGGCCTCAAACACCAGGCCAGTCTCTCCGTCTTCCACGAGTTCGGGGAGCGCTCCGCTCCGTGCCGCAATGACGGGAAGACCGTGCATCATGGCCTCCGCGGCCACGAGGCCGAACACTTCGCACCAGCGGCTGGGCACAACCACAAAACGAGCGCCCCGGTAGAAGCGCGCGAGTTCTTTTGCGTTCAAATGTCCGAGCACACGCACGGTGTCCGGGATGGGAGTCTGCAATTCACCCCCCGCGATGTGCACCGGCAATCCTGTTTGGCGCGCGGCCTCAAGAAGAGTATCAACGCCCTTTTCGGGTGCGATGCGCCCGGCGTAGGCGATGTAGGCCCCTTTGCAGGGATCAACCGGCGAATCGACACTCGAGACAGTGTTGGCGATTACGACGAACCGCTCTTCCGGCAGACCTGATTTCACGAGCTGGTCTCGCAAGAAGTAGCTGGGCGCAATAAAGAGAGCAACATGCGCTCGAAAGAGATCGAATAGATTGGCTACCGTGCTGCGGGCTGCAAACCCAAGACTCTCGAACACGTTCCCGCGACAATTCTTGATAGCACACCAATGCGCCCCGCCTCGCGCGCAGCGATCGCAGAACCGGCCCTTGTGCAGATGCGTCGCGACAGGGCACGTCAGCCGGAAATCATGGCACGTCATGACAACGGGCACACCGTAGCGCGCGCAGTCTTCAAGCACCCACGGCGAATGGAAGGGATACAGTTCGTGCACATGAACCACGTCCGGCTGAAAGCTGCGAAGGGTCTCGCGCATTTCGGTTCGCGCGCGCGGGGAGTAAATGCCGCGCAGGAACGCTTCAGCCTTCCCCTTGAACGTTCCATGCATGAGCCGGCTGTCATGGTCCATCAACAAGACGTAGTGTCCGCGAGCCCGCAGGAGGTCTGTCGTGGCCTGGGCAATGTAGTCCGAGCCGCCTCCATACCGGTGCCAATTCGTGAGCTGAATTATTCGCATGGCGCTCTCATCGCCTCATGACTCCGTTCTCGGAAATAGGGTGCGTTCACTTCTGAAATCGATTCGGGACTTGCCGCCCCGTTCGCTGTTGCCAGTAATGATTCGCCGGACCGCGCCACGGGCATAGGCGAGCGCGCGTCGAATCTGGCAACTGCGCGCAAGGACGTCACCTTTGCGTTTCAGCAAGCGCATCACGCACATCACCGGCGCATGTACGGCAAACGCATGGATGACGCGCAGCGCGCTTAGGACTACTGTGCGCAATGCCCCCAATTCGCGCAGGTCGCGACATGCAAAGCACTCGCCCCCGCGTATCGCTGTCCACTGGAGATAAGGCGCTTCCCTTCGATAGGAAGGAATGATGTGCTTCACGACGGAATGCGGCGTATACCAGCATTGAAAACCTGCCGCGCGCACGCGCGTAAAGAACTCGGTGTCCTCGCCACCTTCGGAGAGACTTTCGTCGAACCCGCCGACCCGCGTGAATACAGTCCGGTCGAGGAGTACGGTCCCCGTGCAGAGAAGGTCCGCGCGACCGCATTTGCGGGGCGAAGTCTCGATGGGTATCTCGCCGAGATAGAGGCGAATAATCGGGTGTATCCCGGACAGTTCGCGAGCCGGCAATTCAAGGAGGCGCGCGCCGCCAACACACGCAGCGTGGGTGTCCAAGCGCGTGCGCCAGAGTTCCAGCAGCCAATTGGGGTCGGCCAATTGATCGTCGTCGAAGTAGGCTATGTAATCGCCCACTGCTTCGCGAATGCCGCAGTTCCGCGCGGCGGCAATCCCGGCGCCCGAAGCGCGCGCCCAGCGTAACGTGACCGGAGAGCGTTCGCGCAACCCTTCAAGAATGACAGGCGTGTCATCGGTGGATAAATCATCGATGACCACGATCTCATACACAAAAGCGCCGGCAGTGTTCAGACGAAACAGCGATTCCACGCTCCGGAACAGCAGCGCGGCGCGATTGTACGTGCACACGACGATACTGATGTCTATCCCGTTGTTCATTGACTCCCTTTGCGGCGGCTGCATAGTCACCCGACGGCCGCCTCCTTATGCGTGGCCCAAGTCTCCGAGTAAGCGAGCACGGGGGACCGTCCCACCGAGAAATAATCGAATCCGAGCATGCGCATGAGGTCAGTGGAGTACACGTTGCGTCCGTCGAAAATGACAGGCGCCTTCAGCAGAGATTTCATGCGGTCAAAGTCGGGATTCTTGAAATAGGACCACTCCGTGACGAGCAAGAGAGCGTCGGCATCGTGAAGGGCGGAAAAACTGTCTTCTGTGTACACCAACCGATCGTCGCGGTCCCCGAGGGATCGTTGCGCCTCGTGCACGGCCTTGGGATCGTAGGCGCGAACGGTTGCTCCTGCGCTTAGCAGGGCATCGATCAGTAGCAGGGATGGAGCCTCGCGGACGTCGTCGGTCTCTGGCTTGAAGGCAAGCCCCCAAAGCGCGAACGTAAGTCCTGAAAGGTCCTGGCCGTAGTAGGAGTGAATCTTCGAAAGGAGAACGCGTTTTTGAGCCGCGTTGACGGATTCGACAGCGGTGAGGATTTGCGGGACATAGCCGGCGCCACGCGCGGTGCTGACGAGGGCCTGAACATCTTTGGGGAAACAACTGCCGCCGTACCCAATCCCGGGGAATATGAATTGGTAACCTATGCGATGATCCGCGCCGATCCCGTTCCGCACATGCTCCACGTCCGCGCCAACGCGTTCGCAAATATTCGCCACTTCGTTCATGAACGAAATCTTCATCGCGAGCATCGCGTTCGCGGCGTACTTGGTCATCTCCGCCGAAGTGGTGTCCATACAGAGAACGGGGCGGCCGTCCCGGATGAAGCTCGAGTAGAGTTCCTTCATCAGCGCCTCGGTACGGCAATCGCTGCAACCAATGACAATGCGGTCAGGACTCATGAAATCATCGATAGCGCACCCTTCACGAAGGAACTCCGGATTGGAGACAACGTCGAAATCGTATTTGGCGCGTCGGTCTTTTAGAGCGGATTCAATGCGGCGATAGACCTTGTCTGCGGTGCCCACGGGCACGGTCGACTTGTTGACCACTATCTTGTAGCCGTTCATGTATTCGCCCACGGAGCGCGCTGCCGCAAGCACGTACTTAAGGTCCGCGGTGCCATCTTCAAGAGGCGGCGTCCCCACGGCGATGAAGACGAACAGGGCACGCTCTACCGCGGCCTTCAAATCGGTCGTGAACGTGAGTCGTCCTTGCGCAACGTTGACGGCAACCATTTCGTCCAGGCCCGGCTCGTAGATGGGGACTTTGCCCGCATTGAGCGCTTCAATCTTGGCCTTGTCGATGTCTACGCACGTGACATCGTGGCCCACTTCGCTAAAGCACGTTCCGGTGACGAGACCAACGTATCCGGTTCCGATAACTGTGATTCGCATGTTCGAGTTCCTATTCAGTGTGGCGCGCCCACGCGCGTGGTCGAGATGCTTGCGGGGGCGGGCATTACGCCCCGTTGAGAGCGCAGCGGACCCAAGTGTCCTTCAATGAGGTCGTAATACCAGCTTTCCAAAGAGACAATTAGCTTGTCCCATGCATAGTCGTTTTCCGCAACTCGGCGCGCGTTCAATCCGATTCGAGAGGAACGTTCATCGTCGCACAAGAGACTCCATGCCGCTTCAGCCATCGATTCGGGTGTCTCTTCCGTGAGCAAACCCAATTCATGCTTTTCGAAGAGTCGGCGAACCTCTCCGACCGGATTCGAAACCGTAGGACGGCCCACACACATGTAGTCGCCGATCTTGTTCGGCCATCTGCCGACATTGCTGACCTTGTTCGTGTAGGGCATGAGGAAGACATCGGCCGCAGCAAGCTTGATCGGCAATTCGCGGTAGGAGACAGGACCCAAGGCTAGAATGTTCGCAAGCGATTGGCTGTGCGCAACATGGGACCGCGCGTCTGTTTCGGTGGGGCCAACCAACAGAAGCGTGATACTTGGATCGAGTTCAAGCAACAATTCGAAGGCTCGAACGGCCATGCCCAAATCAATCAAGACATCCAGGCCCGAGAAACACACAACGGGTGTCTCCGGAGCGATGCCTAGCGCTGTTTTGGCATCCTCTTTGCCTGGAACGTTGGCGAAAGCGCGCACGTTCGCGCCGCCGGGTATAAAAAGACAGCGATCCCGTACCATCCCAAGGCCTTCGGCTCTTTCGACCAAGGCATTCGAAATGGCGGTGAGACCGTCCAGCCTTGCGCGATAGGCCTCCTCGAAGAAGACTTCAATCCAACTGAAGAGGAGCTTGTACCACCAGGGTCGTCGCTCTTTGATCAGTCCGCCACGTCCCCACCAGTCGATCCAATCGCTCACGATAGGAATCCCTTTTGCCTTGGCATATGCCAAGGCGGGCCAGATGACTGCAAGGCGCGTATCCAGGCAGTGGATGATGTCATAGGATTTGTTTTCGCGCATCAGGAACGCGTACCGGCGATAGGCGCAGACGGGATCCCATCCTTGACGCAATGCACCGAAGAGGAGGTCCGGGCTTTCGACAATCCGAAAGCCGTCCACATGCTCGATTCGCGTACGCCAACGCTCGGTATCCGCGTGGCACATTACGTCAACATCGTGCCCGCGATCGGCCAGCTCGCGCGCCCAGGGATGGGCGCGAAAGTTGATTTTGAACCGCCGGTGATTGCTAACCAGCAGAATTCGCAGCGGGCGGCGTGTAGCTTCGCGTTTCATGCGTTGGCGGCCTGGAGACGTTGCGTGTTTGCTTCGTAGACCTCGCGGAGGATGGCAGGCACGTCATAGGTGATTTTCCACGATGGATAGTGCGACTCGAACTTCGTGAGACCGGACACCCACCAGATGTGATCGCCAATTCGGTTTTCTTCCACATAGATGGTATGCATGCGTTTCCCGCAAATCTCTTCGCACATGTGGATGGCTTCATTCATCGAACAGTTGCTGTAAGGCCCGCCGCCGATGTTGTAGATCTCCCCGGCGCGCGGATTCTTGTAGAAGGCATAGAAGGCCTGAATGAGATCGAAGCTGTGGATGTTGTCGCGGACTTGCTTTCCCTTGTAACCAAAGATCCGGTAGGTGCGTCCTGTCACGCAACATTTCATCAGATACGCGAGGAAACCGTGCAACTCGGCACCGGAATGACCGGGCCCTGTCAGGCATCCGCCGCGGAAGCAAACGGTCTTCATGCCAAAATAGCGGCCGTACTCTTGCACCATGACGTCGGCCGCAACCTTGGAGGCCCCGAATACGCTATGCGTACTCGAATCGATCGACATCGTCTCCGTGATGCCGTTTTCGTATTCGTGACCGTCTTCAATCGAATACCGTGTCTCCAACTCGATTAGTGGAAGACGATTGGGCGTATCGCCGTATACCTTGTTGGTGGAAGTGAAAATGAAGACCGCCTCGGGCGCGTGTCTACGCGTTGCTTCGAGCAGATGGAGTGTGCCCAGCGCGTTGACGCCAAAGTCCACGAGCGGGGCGCGCGCGGCCCAATCATGAGAGGGCTGCGCGGCGGTGTGTACAACGAGTTGGATATCCTTGCCGTACTCGCTAAAGATACGGTCAACGGCGTCTGCGTCGCGAATATCCGTGAAGTAATGGGTGTAGTCCGGCAAGGTTGACCGGAGGTCCTGAACAGCCCACGCGGTCGAGGCCTCTTCTCCGAAGAATTCCTTGCGCATGTTGTTGTCGATGCCAACGATCCGAAAGCCAAGCTCTCCGAAGAATCGGGCCGCCTCGGCTCCAATAAGACCGCCGGATCCGGTGACTACTGCTATCTTCATACTTCGTCTCCTTGATGCGCGCAAGGTTGTGTTGACCGTTGCCCGCAGCTACACGGAATGGACCGTGCGCCGAATTTCCGTATATGCACTCTCAGTTGCTTCAAGCACGTGCTCGTACACGCGCATCAGGCGCGTGTAATAAACGTCACGCGAGTATTCCAGCTTGACCTTTTCTCTCCCGGTAAGCCCCATATCACGACACCGCTGAGGATCGGACCACAGTTGCTCTATGGATGCCGCCAATTGTTCTGGACTACCGGGCTCAAAGAGATAGCCAGTCGAATCATGGTCTACGATTTCCGGAAGAGCGCCCATCCGCGATGCGACCACGGGCAGGCCGTAGGCCATCGCTTCGGCGGGGACAAGCCCGAAAGCCTCCAGCCAGATGCTGGGTACCACGCAGAGGCGAGCCTTCGCATAAAAGGAGGCAAGCTTGTCGCTTCGCAAGTGGCCCATGAACGTCACGTTTGAGGGCGCCGAGTTCTGAAGGGAATCCAGCAACTCGCCGTTTCCCGCGATGCGCACCGGAACGTGGGGAATCAGGCGAGCCGCATCGAGAAGGGTTTCCAGACCCTTTTCAGCGCTCAATCGTCCAGCAAACGCCACGTACTCTCCGTGCGATGGATCGACTGTGACGGCCGGGAGTGGAACCATGTTTGGAACGACATCGATGCGTTCACTATCGATCCCGGCTTGCACGAGACGCTGCTTAACGCACTGACTGGGCGCGATGAACCGTGTCACGCTTTTGCTAATCATTCCGAAGGCGCGAACCAAGAAGCTTCGTCCTGCTATGGCGGTGCTTTCGAGCAGGTTGCCTCGGCAATTCACGAGCGCACAACGATACTCGTGACCTCCGACGCACAGTTCGCAAGGCTTGCCATTGCGCAGAAGAACTCCCGTTGGACAGACAAGACGGTAGTTGGGACACCGCATGACTATCGGAATCCCCTCGTCGGAACAGGCACGCAGCACTGAAGGCGAAATCAAGGGATAGAGATTGTGGACATGGGCAATATCAGGTCGATCCCATCGCAGCATCCTGCGGACTTCACGCTCGGAGCGTGGTGAGTGTACCCCGGTAAGCGCCGCCTTCAGCTTCTTGCCGGAGCCTTGAACGTCGGTACTCCTCTGGGTGTACGTAGTAACCGCGTGGCCGTGCGTGCGAAGCACGGCGCATATCTGTTCGAACATCGAGTCTTCGCCGCCGCGATAACGGTAGTAATTGTGGATTTGAAGGAACCTCATGCGTTGGTCCCTTCCCCACAGGCCGTTGCGCCAGGCGGAACACTATGCTCATCGAAGAGACGTTCCACCTTGCGCACGGCGGCTTCAAACGAGAATTCGTCGCGCGCCATGGCGCGTATGCGACCTTCGTCATACAAGTCAAGGTTGTTCATCATGTGCTCAAGCTTTCTAAGGAATGACGCAGCGTCGCCGCATTCAAATGTTTCACCGGTTACCCCCGAGATGACCCCATCGGAGAGACTGCCGACGTTGCTTGCCAATACGGGGCGTCCGTAAGCGTAGGCCATGTACTTGATACCGCTTTGGCTTCCTTCCAGATAGGGAAGCGCAACGATATCGGACGCCTTGAACAAGAGTTCCATTTCGGAATCGGGGATAGGCTCCAATCGTGAATCGATGGCAAGGCAGAGGGAAGCGGCCGCAATGGTCGCCTTGAGTTCTTTACCGTAGATGGGATTGGTCGCCTCGCCGCGAATCAAGATAAGGAGGTTCTTTATTGAGGCGCCCATCAGTGCATCGATCGCAAAGTGAGTTCCCTTGTAGGGACGCTGGAGGCCGAAGAATAGGACAACCCTGGCGCTTTGCGATAACCCTAGTCTTTCGCGTGACGCATGTTTCGAGATCGTTGTGTCATCGCAAGGGTGATAGGTTCCGTGAGGAATAACGGTGACTTTCCGCGCATCCACGTTGAATTCAGAAACGATGCGGTCCTTAATGGATTGCCCATGCACCACGATTGCATTCGCGAAGATTCGGTATATTGCCCAGAAGATGATGCGGTTGAGGCGAGTGTCGCGGTCGTGGGGAAGAACATTGTGGGCGGTATACACGATGCGTTTGCCCATCAAGCGAAAGGCGGAGTACATGAGCATGCACCGCAAAATGGGCCGTCCGATACTGACGTCGTAGATTCCCGACGATTTGGATTGGCGCACGTGGCGCATCAAGCGAACATAGTAATTCGCCAGCTTCTTAATCTCTGAGACTGGGCTTTTCTCCAGCTTGTCATTGCCGCGAAGATTGCAGAATCGCACTCCTGGGGCAAATTGCAGATGGGCGTGCATGTTGCCGCCAATGACCTCCACAGGAAGTCCCAGGCGGGCGTAGGCGTCGGCAACCTCTCGCACGTAGTGAGCTTGAAACCCACTTCCGAGAACGATTCGCGGAGCCGCGTGGTTCGGCGTGACAGCACTCATGTCTTTCCTCCCGGTGAACACGCCGTAGCCCGTGCCGGAAAAGGATAAATCGTGGGAGCACTGAATTTGCCAGCAGCGCGAGACCGAAGGATAGAACCGATCTCTTCACTCGGCGCCAGGAAAGCCAACTGGGCCAAGGTGAGGAATTGCACAAAGGTTTGCATCGTTGGGACAAGCAGTGTGGACTCGGCCATGCCTCCCACAATGCCTAGAAGCAACAGACTGCCTAACAGCGCATATCGAGGGTCGCGCGTCAATCTGAAATAGACAGTCGTCCTGAACAAGCCGATGAATTGTATGAGAGCATACGTACTGACACCCACGATGCCAAGCCCAAGTAGCACTTCAAGAAAGACCGAATGACACTCGGCAATGGGCCAGCCTTGTCGCGCGGATATTTCACGGATGTGTTCGACCGTGAAGAAACTGCCGTAGCCATAACCTTGAATGGGTCTGCGAGCCGCGTATTCAAGAAGGTTCTGCCATAGCGGAAGACGCCCAGTCAGGGTCAATGCTCCCGACAAGTCCTGGTCTGTCCGGCCGAGAAGAATCGTGTTGGTAAGCAGGGTGCTCAACGCGTCGCGAGCGAACAGGACGACACTCAACACGCATGTCATGGTTACGCAAATAAAGTACGGGACGTGTCTCGATCTACTGAAGACCAAGGCAGAGAGGAAAGCCAGAGCCGCTCCGCAACTGAGGAACGATGTGCGGGATTTCGTGAGCACCAGAAAGACGAAGGCAAAGACAATGGCGGCAACGTAGAGTCTGCGATAGCGCTTCTCGGTGAGTGCCGCGGTCAATCCGGACAAGATGATGAGCGAACAGTTTACGCCTTGATTGTTCGGGTGAATAGTTCCGGCAAACCGATACCGCTCAGCTGAGGGCCGGAACGTCCCCAATGCGAGTTCTGCGGCAATTCCAGCGAGCAGATATGCAAACGAACTGAGAAACACCAGCAGAACAATTTCTCGCAACGATAAGCGAGTCACGACCGCCAGCGCCCCTATGGCGAGCATGGCGATCACGATAAGCCTTCTGCCCGTGAGTGCGGGCTGGTCGGCCCATGTGATGCTCAGGGTGATCCACGTCAGGAAGTACAAGATGAGGAAAGAGAGGGCTCCGCGCATTTCGATGCGGCGGCGATTGGAGCTCGCGAGTATAGCCGCGCCAATGGCCCCAACAAGAAGAAACCCTATCTGACGTTTTACGTTGCCTTCCGCGGCATGACGTTGAAGAGTATCGGCGGACGGAAGGTAGTCTTCGCCGATACTGAACGACCGCATGGGATCGTGCAGCGCAATGAAGAAGGCCAGTGTCAATGCCGCAAAAAGGATCCATGGAATCGGCCGCTCAGCGCCGGAGTCGATCGGTGTAGCTGGATTCGCTGACGTGATCATGTCAGGGCTCGTCGGGTGCGCCGCAGTGTCGCGGCAAATACAGCCGTGCGGACAACGGCCGCCGTTGCGCTCGTCGCGACCTGGCCCAATGCTGCTCCAAGCGGCCCATAGTTCCGCGACAACGTCACTCCGAGGACAATCATCGTGGCAAGCGCGACGAAGTTGACCCTGAAGTCCAGGGATGCTTTCTCCATCGCAAAAAGACCGCGAGATACGCAGAATCCAATGGCAAGAAATACGAGGTTTAGCGAGAGAATTGCCACGACCGGCCCGCCTCCGGCGTATTTGCTTCCATAGATCGCGACAACGAGCTGGTCGCCGAATAGATACATTAAGACGCTGAACATCAGGAGCGAACCCGCATAGAGAACGGTGGATGAGGTCACGGCGCGCGCGAGAGAGCGCATGTCATTCGGTGTATGCGCGTGCATGATGTGCGGGCCGAGATAATTCTGTAGGCCCAGCATGAATGGATTCAGCAGAGTCACGGTGCCCACGGCAACGCCCCACGCGCCAACGGATGCAGCACCATGAAATCCCACAATCAGCCATGCGTAGAGATTCATGCTGATGCTCCACACGAGACCGCTTGCGAACAACCATTTGCCGGACACCCATGCGCGGGAGAAGTCGGCCGCAGCAGAAGGGAGGTGAACCTGGATAGAGTCGCGGTGAGTCCAGTACCAGCCAGAAGCTCCCAACGCGCAGGCAAGTCCGAGCGCGATAAGGGCGCTGGATGCGTTCATCCAGCCGACTATCGCCAGGGCGCCGAGCGCAAGAAGCTGACATCCTGCCACGGATACATCGAAACCAAACGCATGCATTACCTCGAGACGGGCAAAGCAAATCTGGCGGATGAAGTCACGAAGAAGAAGAAAGAGGATTGCTGCCGCAAGAGCTGCCAGCATGGAAGGCATACCCGGTGTGGACGTGAAGATCCACGCACCGAACGCCACGACCCCTATGATTACCGCCGCGCATGCTGCCAGAACCATCTGAAATAACAGTGCGCTGCCCGTCAGGCGAGGACGTGTCGCTTCGTCCGTGCGGGGGAAATAGATCATGTAGGGTGTTGAGACAAGCGAGGCTTGTATCGTCATGAGAAAGGTCACGACGGAAAAGCCAAGCATGTAGAGGCCGAATTCTTCCTTCGAGCAAATTCGCCCTATCAGGACGCCCGTTGCAAACGTGGTTCCGCTTGCCACGACCTGATCGGCAATGGTGAGAGAACCCCCTCGAAGCAGTCTCCCGCCTTCTCCCAAGGCGGACGCACGAGGACGGAACGCTACGACGCGATTCACTATTTCGGCTACGTTGCTCACAGGCTTATCTGCTTGTCGTAAATACCCTTTGGAACCGGCCTAGCAAGCCCCACGCTGGAGAAGCACGGCAGGAACGGTTTGCAGTATCAACTTGATATCCAGCCAGAACGACTGCTTGCGGATGTATTCGATGTCCAACCGGACCCATCGATCGAAATCGCGATCGTGCCGGCTTGTTACCTGCCAAATACACGTCAGACCCGGCTTCACGTCGAGCCGCCGCCAATGCCACGAGTCGTAGGATTCTTCCTCCTTCACGGGGAGAGGCCGCGGTCCCACCAGGCTCATGTCGCCCTTGAGCACGTTGAGCAATTGAGGTAATTCGTCAAGGCTCGTTTTGCGCAGAAAGGCGCCCACGCGCGTCACACGCGGATCATTGGTCATTTTGAACGCAACGCCGCTGCGCTCGTTGAACTTCAGCAATGCCGCCTTCTTGGCTTCGGCGTCGACGGTCATACTTCTGAATTTGAAGAGGCGAAACGGCCTCCCGCCTCGCCCTCCGCGCACTTGGGTAAAGAGCACTGGGCCAGTTGAAGTGCATTTTACGGCCAGCGAAATGGCTATCATAAGTGGTGCGAAGAGAATCAAAGCACTAGATGCTCCCACAATGTCGAGCCCGCGCTTCCACCAGGGCAATGGCCGCGCAAATAGATGCAGCCCGGATGATCGGACCGTCGTGGCCTGGAAGTCGGGCCTTTCGCTTCTCCGAAGAGGAACGAAATCGGCAAGGCCTGTACTCAGTTCGCCAAGTGACATGATGTGTTACCTCATCGATGCATCGGTGTGAGGATGATCTCCGTGCGCAGCTAGGGTTGCTTCGTCCGCGGGGAGAGAATCCTGGGGATACCCATAAGCGACAAACGTAAGGCGAGGACCCGGGACCAGCGGCATTCCCGCCTGAGTGAGATGCTTGCGGAAGATTATTTCGACGGGGGCGGTCAGGTTCATCGCCCTTGCTTTGCTCGTATAAGGCAGAATCACGGCGGGATGTGAACCATACCAGCCCTTCGTGTCGCAGCGGCGCGTACGCTCGATCAACGCGGCAATCAACGCTTGCTCGGCACGCTTCACTTCAATCTCTCCAACGACACCTTGAACAGAGAAGAGAATCACGGTGAACGCATGCCCTGAACGGTCCACGCGCGCCCGCTCAACCTCAAGCTGCGCAGCAAAGAGTTCCTGCGACAGAAAGCCGCCAGGGGCGTCCATTCGCCGCGGGCCGTGCCGCTTCGAGAAGAGACGAGTGAGGACAGTCCGATTGCCGTTGTGTGCGTGATTCATGAGATATTGCCTTTGAACCGAAGGGGCGCCAAGCCAGCCGTTACAGCCTTCGATAAATGAAGTTGGGTATGTAGTGCTTTCGCTTGTTGAGCACTACTCCTAGGAGTGTTCCCCGCTGGGAGACAACTTGGTCCACAGCGTTGCGCACGACCTGCCACCTGGACGATCCGGCATCGACTATCAGAATCGTGCCGTCCGCAACAGGCGAGAGCAGGGCCGCGTCCATACCATCCGTAAAGGGCCGCGAGTCTATAAGTATGATGTCGTACTGTTTGCGCATGCGGGTTATAAAAGGCTCAAACTTCGGCGAGGCCACCAGGGTTGGCAACGACACAATGCTTGCATTGAGCTGACTAATGTGGATGGGCGGTTCCTCGATCTTGTGAACCGTCTCTGCCAAGGGCTTGTCCTCAAAGGCCGCCTGTTCCCATCCGCGTTGGAGCGGCGCGCCGTTAAGCAAATGTTGGGATGCGCCGGATCCATGCGTGCAAAGAACGAGCACACGCAGACGGAATTGCTTTGCGGCAAGACGAGCCAACTCGAAGGTATACGTGAATGACTCCTTGACGGACGTCATGCTTACCAGGGAAACGATCCTCGCCCCATCGCCGTCGAGCATGGCTTCAATGCGCCGATAGAGGCCCAGAATCCGCTCCTCAAATTTCTTTGGGGCAGAGGGGCGCGGCGTAACGGTCAACGTCTGCGCGGTCCAGGGCGTATCCGAGGGCGTCTCCAGTTCGCGCAATTGCAGGGCTTCAAAAATCTTGCTCATGGAATCGTCTCCGTCGAGTCTTCGGAGGAAGTGGCAGACGCTGCAGAGTCACGGGTTGAATAGACACGCGCGACAGGCTGTGGCGCACGCGCACCGATAGAAGTTCCGTCAGGACTATCTACGACATTGGGACTTAAGGTCGCTCCGGCGAACGCGGCCAGTGCCGTCCCAGCCACGATAACGAGCGCTGCGGCGGCCGCCCACCGCCAGAAATGGAAACGGCGGCGGGGCGAAAAGTCGCGTACGACCTCGCGAACCACCTTAGGTGTAACGGGACGCATGCCGTGTCCCATCCCCGTGATAAGCGCGTTGTCCGCGAAGATATTCAGTAGGCGGGGCACGCCCTTTGCCGAACGCGCGAGCGCTTTAATCGCGCTTCGCGTAAACACGTAATCCGGATCGCCTCCGGCCCGTTGAATGCGGAATCGCAAGTAGGCCCGGCTCTCCCAATACCTCAGTGGACGCAGGTAATACCGCACTGCAATGCGCTGACGAATCTGCCGCAAGCGGTCATCTTGAATAATGTCATCCAATTCAGGCTGGGCCAGAAATACGACCTGCAGCAGTTTTCCCTGTCCTGTTTCCAGGTTGGAGATCAAGTGCATCTTCTCAAGAGTCGCCAGCGGCAGATGGTGGGCCTCATCAATCACAAGCGCGACTGTGCGCCCCTCATTCAGTTCCTGCTGAAGACAATAGGCCAGCGCGTGGAGCATCCATCGTTCGTCGCGTCCGGACGCGTCTATGCCCAAGCCGCCCAGGATGTGCAGCAATAGGCCTTCGAACGTCACATTGGGGTTGAACATCAATATGGTTCGGATGTCGGAACCTCGAATATGCTCAAGGTATGCTCGCAGCACCGTTGTCTTGCCAGTGCCTACATCGCCCACCAACGCGACAAATCCGAGGCGTTTGCGAACGCCATACACCATCATGGCGAGCGCTTCCCGATGGTTCTCACCCATGTAGAAGAAGCCGGGTGTCGATGCAATGTGAAAAGGCTCTTTGGCTAGCCGGTAGTGCTCTAAATACATGCCTTGTACTCCCTGTCGGAAACTGTGACGAGTACAGGAACGCCAACCCACTTCTCGACTTGTTCGGGACTGTTAACAGAATCGTCAAAGTACTCAAAAGTCATGGCCACAGATAGAGCGGCAAACATCGCCAAAAAGAGCCCAAGCGCCAAGTTTAAGATCTTGTTGGGTTTCACAGGACCCATGGGCAGTGTAGCCGGTTGCACAACGCTCACATTGGACACATTGTCTCGGTCCATCGCGCTGGATATACGCGCTCGCTGCAGACTCTCGCGATACTCCTTATAGTCTTTTTCCGCAAGCTCCACTTCACGTTCGAGCGTCTTCAACGTGACTTCCTGCGCGGCGAGGTCTGCCAAGGAACTCTTCTGACGAGCAAGCTCGTCTTCAAGGACCTTGGCCCGTCCTTCGTGGGAGGCGAGTTGCGCATCCTCGTTCTCGAGGGTAAGTTGCAGCTCTTGAAACGAAGTGTCTATCCCCGTAGTGACTTCCGTATGCGTTTCCATTTCCCGGGCCAGTGCGGCTTGAGCTTCCTTCACCTGCTTTCGGATGTCGATGAGCGGGCGATGTGTCTCCGGGTAGCGTGATGCGAGATCCGTCTCTTGGAGCTTCAACTCCAGGAGTTTTTCCTTGAGCGCGTCTGCCGCATAGTTTGTGCGTCCGGTTGTGCGGCTGAGCTCGGTGACCTTTTCGCGGCCCGATAGCGTCTTCCGCATGGACGCCACGCGCTTCTCGGATGCGGACAACTCAGCTTTGGTGTCCGCGAGTTGCGTCTCCAGAGCGCTGACTTGCTGGAGCAGCACGATTTTCTGCTGTTCAAGGCTGGTTATGCCGTGCTCTTCACGAAAAGCCGCCAGCTTCTGTTGGCTACTCTCCAATTCACTTTGGTACTGTCGCGTTTGCTCCTCGAAGAAATCAGGCGATGCCTGCGTCGCGTGGACGCGGATATGGTGCTCTTGAAACGACTGGAGCATGGCGTCGAGTGCGCGTTGGGCGAGTGCCGGGCTGGGAGCGTCATACTTCACGGATAGGATGTCCGTTTTCGACTCCGCAACGACCGTTGTGTTCTCCATCACAGTCTTGACGGCTTTCTCTTGGGGCGTCAACGGAGTCGCCAGATCCAGGGCCACCAGCAATCCAGCGCCACCGGCCTCCTTCTCTCGCACTTCGCGGCGCAACGCACGCAATTCCTGCTGAGCATCTTTCATGGCCGGGACGGGCGGCTGTACTTCCGAAGACTCGTCCGGCTTTTCCAACAGCGCGTCCACGCCAATCTTCTGTACAACCTCTTCCGCGATCGCCCGGCTCTTTAGAATCGCCAGTTCGGAGTTGACTTCGTTTTCGCGATCGCGCGAAGGGTACAGCGTCGGCCCCGATACAGACGGATCAACCGACAGATTCTCCCGGCCAAGCCGCACCAACAATTGCGCCTCGGAGCGGTAGATCTCCTGGCTGAGAAATGTCACGAGGACAACTCCAGCGTAAACAAGCGCAAAGACAAACAGGATCTTCACCTTGTGCCTGAACACGATGTACAGCACATCGCGGAGGGAGTTTCTGACTATTGCGTTACTGATGACAGGTCTCCCAGGGTTCCGATTGCGTTGGAGTTCACGTTGGAGAGAAGTTGAGCCGCTCTAGCGCCGTTATC